>JBFGBS010000076.1:0-7897 GCA_041567475.1 Arthrobacter sp. | reverse complement strand
GGTCCACCTCATGATGGTGCTCGTTGACGAACGTCCCGAAGAAGTCACGGACATGCAGCGCACCGTCAAGGGCGAGGTCATTGCCTCGACCTTCGACCGTCCCGCCGACGACCACACCACCGTGGCCGAACTCTCCATCGAGCGCGCCAAGCGCCTCGTGGAAATGGGCATGGACGTCGTGGTTCTGTTGGACTCCATGACGCGCCTGGGCCGGGCCTACAACCTGGCGGCACCGGCATCCGGCCGTATTCTCTCCGGAGGCGTCGATTCCGCGGCCCTCTACCCGCCCAAGCGCTTCTTCGGCGCCGCCCGCAACATCGAAAACGGCGGTTCGCTGACCATCCTGGCCACCGCGCTCGTCGAGACCGGCTCCAAAATGGACGAGGTCATCTTCGAAGAGTTCAAGGGCACGGGCAACATGGAACTGCGCCTCTCCCGCCAGCTCGCGGACAAGCGCATCTTCCCGGCGGTGGACGTCAACGCGTCCGGTACCCGCCGCGAGGAAAACCTGCTCTCGCCCGAGGAAGTCAAGATCATGTGGAAGCTGCGCCGCGTCCTGTCCGGACTCGAAACGCAGCAGAGCCTTGAGCTGCTGACGAACAAGATCCGGGAGACCCAGAGCAACGTCGAGTTTCTGATGCAGGTACAGAAGACGACGCTTGGCGCGAAGTCCGATAACGACAAATAGCGTCGCGTAACCGCTCGAAAATTGGCGGCCCCGCCCCTACGCCGGGTGGCAGACGATCTGCGATCGTCAGCCACCCGGCTCCGGCAGGCCCGAAGCCACTCCCAGGCCGCCAATTTTTCGAGCGGTTGTTGGTTTAACCGATCGTGGCGCCGTAACTAGACTTGTAAAAGTCGAAAGAGGTTTGAAATGTTTGAGTCCGTACAGGGCCTGCTGGATGAGCACGATGCGATCCAGGCCCAGCTTGGGGATCCTGCTGTATACGCCGACCAGCGGCTGGCCCGGAAGCTGGGACGGCGTTCGGCCGAGCTGAACGGCATCGTCGAGGCGTACCACAAGTGGCACGCCATCCAGGATGACCTGTCCGCGGCCAAGGAAATGGCGGCAGAGGACCCGGAGTTCGCCGCTGAAGTCCCTGAGCTTGAGGCGGCCCTCGAAGCCACGGCAGCGCGGCTTCGCCGGCTGCTGATCCCGCGCGACCCGGACGACGCCCGCAACGTGATCCTGGAGGTCAAGGGCGGTGAAGGCGGCGACGAAGCTGCCCTGTTCGCAGCCGACCTGCTGCGGATGTACAGCCGCTACGCCGAGTCCCGCGGCTGGAAGACTGAACTGATCTCTGCCACCGAATCGGACCTGGGCGGCTACAAAGACGTCCAGATGGCAGTGAAGGGCAGCTCCAACGACCCCGCCGAGGGTGTCTATGCCCGGCTCAAGTTCGAAGGCGGCGTGCACCGCGTGCAGCGCGTGCCCGTCACCGAGTCCCAGGGCCGCATCCACACGTCGGCGGCCGGCGTCCTTGTGCTGCCCGAAGTGGATGAGCCCGAAGAGCTCGACATCAACCAGAACGACCTGAAGATTGACGTCTACCGCTCCTCGGGCCCCGGCGGACAGTCCGTGAACACGACCGACTCCGCCGTGCGCATCACCCACTTGCCTACCGGCATTGTGGTGGCGATGCAGAATGAGAAGTCGCAGCTGCAGAACCGCGAAGCGGGCATGCGTGTGCTGCGCGCCCGCATCCTGGCCCACCAGCAGGAGCAGATCGACGCCGAGAACTCAGCGCAGCGCAAGTCGCAGATCCGCACGATGGACCGGTCCGAGCGCATCCGCACCTACAACTACCCGGAAAACCGCATCGCGGACCACCGCACCGGCTACAAGGCCTACAACCTGGACCAGGTCATGAACGGTGACCTGGAACCGGTGATCCAGTCGGCGATCGAGATGGACGAACAGGCCCGCCTGGACGCCATTGGCGAATAGTCCCCGGGACTATGCGTAGCCGTGCCCGAGCGATCATGACACAACGATCATGACGGAGCGATCATGACGGGACCCGGAGCAGGTCTTGCCGAGGCCGTCCGGGACGCGGCGGCGATCCTTGCCGCCGCCGGTGTCCCGAGCCCGCGGGTTGATGCCGAACTCCTCGCCGAGCACCTGCTCGGTGTGGGCCTCGGCCGGCTCCGGGCCCTCATGCTCGGCGATGCCCCCGCGCCGGAGGGCTACGCCGAACTCGTCGCCGAACGCGCGCGGCGGATCCCGTTGCAGCACATCACCGGCGTCGCGCATTTCCGCTACCTCGAACTCTCGGTGGGCCCCGGCGTCTTCATTCCCCGGCCGGAAACCGAGTCCGTGGTGCAGCTGGTAATCGACCGCCTGCAGGGCATGAAACATCCCAAAGTGGTGGACCTGGGCACCGGCTCCGGTGCAATTGCCGGTTCGATCGCGCACGAGATACCCGGCGCGGAGGTCCATGCCGTGGAGTTCAGCGAATTTGCCCACGCCTGGGCGGCGAAAAACCTGCTGCCGCTCGGCGTGGCACTGGTCCGCGGCGACCTCCGTGATGCACTCCCGGAACACAACGGCAGCTTCGACGTGGTGGTTTCCAACCCGCCGTACATCCCGGCCGAAGCCATTCCGAACGAACCTGAAGTAGCGCTGCATGATCCGCCCGAGGCGCTGTACGGCGGGGGAGCGGACGGGATGGAACTTCCGACGGCGGCCGCTGCCTCTGCCGCCCGGCTGCTGGCCCCGGGCGGGTACTTCGTGATGGAGCACGCCGAGGTCCAGTCCGGCTGGATCGCCGCGATGCTGGACCGCATGGGGTTCTGGACCGACGTGACCACGCACCGGGACCTCAACGGCAAGGACCGGGCCACCAGCGCAGTGCTCGGTGCGCCGGCGTCCTGACCGGCGCGCACGTCACAGGCGTCGAAACACGTGATGAAGTGATGAAAGAATAGTCACGTGACGACTAGCTACGATTGCTCGGCCGCAGATCAGCGGGCCGCAGGACTTGAACATGCCCAGCGGGCCATCCGGAACAACAAGTGCGTGGTGCTTCCCACGGACACCGTGTACGGGATCGGAGCCGACGCCTTTTCACCCCTCGCCGTGACCTTGCTGCTGGCTGCCAAGGGCCGCGGCCGGCAGATGCCGCCGCCTGTACTCATTCCGCGGCTGAACGCCCTCGACGGACTGGCCACCGACGTCCCGGCCGACGCGCGGCTGCTGGCCGAGGCCTTCTGGCCGGGCGGGTTGACCCTCATCCTGCACTCCCAGCCCTCACTGGACTGGGACCTGGGGGACACCAAGGGCACTGTCGCGCTGCGAATCCCCGCTGACGAGCTCGCGCAGGACCTCCTGAACCTCACCGGGCCGCTGGCGGTTTCCTCTGCCAACCGCACGGGCCAGGCAGCAGCGCAGACCGCCGCAGAGGCCGAAGGCCAGTTGGCGGAGTCCGTGGAGGTCTACCTCGAGGGCGGGCTCCGGCCCGCCGACGGCGGCGAAGCCCTGCCGTCCACCATCGTTGATGCCACCGCCGTCCCGCTGCGCGTGGTCCGGCAGGGGGCGATCAGCATCGAGCGGCTGCGTGCCGTGGTTCCCGGGCTCGTTGACGCTGACGGCAACGGCCCCGACGCCGAGGCCGGCCCCGAGGCCGACGCCGACGACGCCAGCACAGTTGAGCCCGGCCCGGACGCCGACGCCGCAGTTGAGCCCGGCCCGGACGTTCATGCAGGACCCGGCACGGCATGATGCCCGCCCGCCAGCGCGTCCCCGTGCTCGATGTCGACGCGACGCCCCTGACGGTTCCCGAACTGACCGAAGTCCTCAACAGCTTCATTGCCGAAGGCGGCACCAGGACGGTAGCGGGGCACAACCTGCACAGCGTGACCTTGCTGCATTCGGACCCGGAGTTCCGTTCCTTCTACGACCAAAGCGATGTGGTCCTTATTGACGGTGCGCCCGTCCTCTGGTTCTGGAACTCGGCGCGGGACGGTGCGGCCGGCAAGACACCCGCCATGGATTACCGTCTGGGTTCGACCGACTGGCTCCCGGCGCTGGCCGACGTCCGGGGACTGGAACGCATCGCGGTGCTTGGTGCCGGCAGTGCCGCGAACGACGGCGCCGTCGCCCGGCTCCGGGGGATCGTTCCCGGGGCGCAGGTGGACGGCATGCCCGGCGAGGACTGGAACGACGAGGTCGAAGAGCGGGCTGCTGCCTGGCTCGCAGAGCTGCGGCCGCAGCTGGTCCTGCTGGGCCTGGGCATGCCGCTGCAGGAGAAGGTCCTGCTCCGCCGGCTGGCGGCGCTGCCCCCGGCGGTCTACTGCACCGTGGGCGGCGCCATTGAACAGCTCGCCGGAGTCCAGAAACTGGCGCCGCGCTGGATCGGCCGGCTGGGCCTGGAGTGGGCCTGGCGGCTCATGCTGCACCCGCGGCGCGTCGGCTACCGTGTCTTCGGCGAACCGTGGGTCCTGCTGGGGCTGCTGCTCCGCCGCCGCTTCCGCCGCTAGCTGTTGCCGGCTAGAACTTCTGGTCCTTCAGCGGCCCGAAGCCCTTGCCCCGGAGTCCGGTGGAAAAGGCCTGGAACCAGTTGGCCAGGCCGCGGAAATCGCCGCGGCGCAGGAAATAGCCGAGGTAACCGCCGACGTCGGCCACAAAAGACTTGACGCGGAAGTGACGCCGGATCATGTAGCCGCGGTTCCGGTAGTAGAAGTACCGTTTGAACGCAGAATCCGGAACGATGACGTGCCACCGGGCCCCGAAGACGTGCTTGGTTTCGGAAAAAGCGTGCGGATGCGTAATGGCGGCGGTCGTGACGGTACCGAAACGGATCCCAGCCTTGCGGAGCCTGAGCGTGAAGTCGACCTCGTCGCCGCGGATGAAGAGCCGCATGTCCGGCAGCCCGACCTTGAAGAAGACATCGGAGCGGATCAGGGCGCCGTTGAAGAAATGCCCGTCGTCGGGCAGGAACCCGACTTTTTCCAGCGCGGCCCGTTCGTGCGTGACTTTGCCGTCGAGGCGGAAAAAGAAGGAAAGCCGGTCCGGGTGTCCGGGGGCCACCACGAGCGGGACCACGGCGTCCAGCCCGCGCGCCTCCGCCTCCCGGAGCAGCGTGGCGAGGCAGTCGGGGTCGGCGGGCTCGGCGTCGTCGTCCATCATCCAGACCCACTCGGCGCCACTGGCCACGGCCTTCAGGATCGCCAGCGAAAAACCACCCGCCCCGCCCAGGTTCGCCTCGGAGCGGACGTAATCCACATTGGCGTGCCGGTCCGCGACGTCCTTGGCGGGCACGGTGCCGCTGTCCACGAGGCAAATCGAGCGGACTTCCGCGCTCTGGCCGTTGATGGCGTCCAGCAGGACCGCCAGCTCCCGGGGACGGTCAAACGTCACGGCAGCGACTGCAACCGGCAGGGTCATCACGGGGGTCCTTTCAGCACGGCCGGCGGCGCGTTTCCCGCCGGCAATGGGCCGTGTGACGCGAAGACAGGTGGCCGTTGGCATTAGTATCTTGACTAGAGTCCACTGTAATACAGCCCTGTCAGGCACCACGCACTGCCTGCCCTGTGCACGGCGACGGAGAAGTTTCATTTATCGAGCGACAGTTCCACGGCCCTTGGCATCACCTCGAAATCCCCACCAGGAGCGCAGCCTGACGCTGAGCCCGGTGCGGCGGGGTGCTGCCTGCGCTGACGCCGCAGGGACGGTGTTGTCCGCATGATCATGTATCTGCTCATGATGCTGACGGCGGCAGTCGTCAGTTACGGGGCTACGTGGGGCGCCCGCCTCGCGGGCAAGCGGCTGGGATTGTTCTCGCCGATCCGCAGCCGGGACATGCATTCCACCCCGGTCTCCAGACTCGGCGGCCTGGGTATCTTCTCCGGAGTCCTGGCGGCGCTGGTGGTGGCCAGCAACTCCTTCTTCGTCAAAGACATCTTCCGCAACAATGACGCCCCCTGGGGCATCCTCGCGGGGGCCGGAGTGATCGTCCTCGTCGGTGTTGCCGATGACCTGCTGGACCTGCGCTGGTGGGTCAAATTGATCGGCCAAAGCGCCGCGGCCCTCGTCGTGGCGGTCTGGGGTGTACGGATGACCATCATCCCGTTCATCCCGGAGTCCGTCCCGCTGGAGTCCGAGATGCTCCAGATCATCGTGACGGCCGGGCTGATCGTGACCACGATGAATGCGTTCAACTTCATCGACGGCCTGGACGGGCTGGCCGCCGGCGTGGCCATCATCGGGGGAGTGGCGTTCTTCCTGACCGCCTACTGGGTGCACCGGAACGCTCCGCTGACGGACTTTTCAGACCTGGCGACCCTCCTGACCGCGATCCTGGTGGGCAGTTGCGTCGGCTTCCTGCCGCACAACTGGTTCCCGTCGAAAATCTTTATGGGCGATTCCGGGGCCATGCTGATCGGCTTGCTGATGGCGTCCGCCGCCGTTGTCTCCACCGGCCAGATCACCTCCGGCCTCTACGACCGCGCCAACGGTATTCCCACGATCATCCCCATCCTGCTGCCCTTCGCGGTGCTCTTCCTGCCGTTGCTTGACCTCGGCCTGTCCGTGATCCGCCGGACGGCGCGCGGCCGTTCACCCTGGTCCGCGGACCGCGGCCACCTGCACCACAAACTCCTGGACATCGGCTATTCGCACCGGGGCGCCGTGGTGCTGATGTACATCTGGACCTGCATCCTGGCGTTCGGCGGGCTGGCTTTCGCGATCTTCCCGTGGCAGATCATCCTGGCCATCGATCTCGCGGCGACAGCGGTGATGGCCGTCGTCACGGCGTGGCCATACCTGCGCCAGCGCCGGCCCGGCCGGACCGCGGGGCTGGTGGAGTGAGTGCCGGCGAGGACACTCACCTCCCGGCCGACGCGCTTTTCGATATAGTTTCTATCTGCTGTAGAATTCAGGGGCGGTCATCAGCCCGCCATGTTGACCAGCACCCACCCGCGACGATTGGGATCTTATGACCTCCAACGCCGACCCCGGACCCGCGTCCGGCGCCGGACCTGTTGGTGTTTCCGGTCCCACCACGTCGTTATGGCTGCGGTTGCTGGCCCTGAGTGCCGGCGTTTCCGGCGGCGCCCTCGTGGTAACCGGCCTCCTGGCCCTGGTCATCACCGGGGGTACCGGCCTGTGGTCCGCCGTCCTCGGCGGAGCCCTCGTGATGGCCTTCTTTGCCATCAGCCTCGCGGTCGGGCATATCGTGGGCCGCAACAACCCCTCCGGTGCGATCGGCGTCTTTGTCGCGACCTATTTCATTAAGGTCGTCGGGTTCGCCATCATCCTTTTCGTCATCGGAGCACCGGACTGGCTGCACGCACGCTGGTTCGTCATCGGCGCCGTTGTGACCGTAGTGTCATGGCAGGCGGCCGAAGTCTACGGCTTCAGCAAGGCCCGGCTGCAGATTTACAACGACCCCCAATCCCCGGAAGGCGGCAATAATGCGTAGCCGCAAAACAGGACGGAAGTCCATGCCCGAGACCCCCAAAACAACGGCCGGTGCACCCGGTGTATCCGCAGACAGCAACGACGGCGGATACAACGCCGGGATCGCCGTCTTCAGCTATATTGTTGGCGGAATCGTGGTCTGGAGTTTGATAGGGTGGGGTCTGGATAATCTGTGGGGAACCCGCTGGATTGTGCTCGCAGGCGCTCTGCTTGGAGCTGCCGGAGGGTTCTATCTTTCTCATATGCACGGCCTCACCTCGGCTTTATCACGGGGTGGGGATGACTCTGCACGTGGCCCGTCCAAGGACGCGGAACAGTAATGCCGAATAATTTCACACGGGGAGTGCCAGACAGCAATGTCGCCGCTGCCCGACCAACGCCCAACGACGGACACTGCAGAGAGGAAACGCGTTGATCGCGCTTGCGCTCCCGGCCCAAGATTCAGGACCCTTCACGCCTCCTGGAATCGACGAAATG
>JBFGBS010000075.1:0-7899 GCA_041567475.1 Arthrobacter sp. | reverse complement strand
TACAGTGCCGGTTTTACAGTGCCGGTTTTACAGTGCCGGTTTTTACAGTGCGGGCGGGGCGTCGCCTGCCCGGGAGGCATAGGCGACGACGCGCTTGTCGAACAGGAGCACGATCGCGACGGCGGCGGGCACCAGCATGGCCGCTCCGGCGGCGACATAGCCTCCCGTAGCGGTCGGGAACCCGATCGTCAGGACGAGCAGCTGGGCCACGAGGGCCCCGGCGCGTGGCCAGCGGAAGCCGCGGAGCAGGAAACGGGCTACGGCAAACAGACCGGCGGAAAGTGCGAGCAGCAGGACCAGGGTGAATACGGCACCCCAAAATGAGAGCACGGGCGCGCCGGACACAAGCTGCCATCCGTACCAACCTGCTGCCAGCAGGAGCGCGGCGGCCTCAAGCGCCACGATGGCGGCAATGACGACAATGCCGCCGGGCCGTCCGGGCGGGGTCGCCGCCCCGCCGGTTCCTGGGCGGAGCTGTTCGCCTCCGTGCGGCCCGGTGGCGTTGCCGCTGTCGTTGTCAGGGGAATCAGACGGGTTCACAGGGGGTCTTGACACACTGGCACACTACCGGACATAGTCGCCTACTGGTGAGGACTTCGCCAGCCCATGTGATGCATCGCTCACGATCTTGGGGCATTTCGACGCGTTGTACCCCTTGTTTACACAGCGTTAACATGACACGCTTGTTTCAGATGATCGAGGGGGCCTACAGGGCCCTTTTCTTATGAAGCCTCTAGTGAATAATTTCACAAGGCACTTAACGCATTCCCAGAATTGGAGCAACTGATCAGCATGGATTGGCGTAACCGCGCAGCGTGCCTCGAAAAGGACCCCGAGTTGTTTTTCCCCGTTGGAAACACCGGGCCCGCACTTTTGCAGATTGAGGAAGCCAAGAGCGTCTGCCGGCGCTGCCCTGTGGTGGACACATGCCTGCAGTGGGCACTGGAATCCGGCCAGGATGCCGGGGTCTGGGGCGGAATGAGCGAAGACGAACGCCGGGCGCTCAAGCGCCGCGCCGCCCGGGCGCGCCGCGCTTCCTAGGTTCCGCGGACCGGTATCCGCCGACGGAACACACCCGGCCTGCAGGTGCCGGCGGGGGCAATCCGGGAGCGCGCTACCGACGGCTAGGGCCGCAGACCGACCGGTCTGCGGCCCTAGCCGTTTAACGGCCCCGCCGGCCCGGCCGGCTTAGCGGTTCGCGAGGCTGAGGATGATCTGGACGGCGGTACCGCCGCCCTCCCGTGGCGTCCACTGGATGGTCCCGCCCAGTTCGCTCGTCACCAGCGTGCGCACAATCTGCAGGCCGAGACCTTCCGCATAGGGCGAGTCCGGCAGCCCGACCCCGTCATCCTCAACCGTGACGGTCAGCAGTTCCTCGGCGTCGTCGTTTTCGGAACGGTCGGCAATCAGCCAGACGGTGCCGGCCCGCCTCGCCAGCCCGTGCTCCACGGCGTTGGTCACAAGTTCATTGATCACCAGTGCCAGCGGCGTGGCGAAGTCGCTGGGGAGCTCGCCAAATCGTCCGGACCGCTGCGTTTTGACCTGCTGCGGACCGGAGGCCACCTCGGCAGAGAGCCGGAACTGGCGGCCGATGAGTTCATCGAAGTCCACACTCTGGGTCAGGCCCTGGGACAGGGTCTCGTGCACGAGGGCGATCGTAGCCACCCGCCGCATGGCCTGTTCCAGCCCTTGCTTGGCCTCATCGCTGACCATCCGGCGAGACTGCATCCGCAGCAACGCCGCCACGGTCTGCAGATTGTTCTTGACCCGGTGGTGGATCTCACGGATCGTCGCGTCCTTCGTGACGAGTTCCTGTTCACGCCGCCGCAGCTCCGAAACGTCGCGGCACAGGACCAGGGCCCCGAAGCGCTGCTGCTCATCGCGCAACGGGATCGCCCGCAGCGACAGGCTCACGCCGCGTGATTCGATTTCGCTGCGCCACGGCATCCGGCCGGTGACGACCAGCGGGAGCGTCTCGTCCACCATCCGCCGGTCTTTCAAGAGCCCGGCCGTCACCTCGGCGAGGGACCGGCCCTCCAGCGATTCGCCGTCACCGAGGCGACGGAACGCGGAGACGCCATTGGGGCTGGCATACTGCACGATCCCCTCGGCGTCCAGCCTGATCAGGCCGTCCCCCACGCGTGGCGCACCGCGGCGGGACCCGGTGGGCGAGGCAAAGTCCGGCCACAGGCCCAATGTCCCCATCCGGAGCAGATCGTAGGCACATTGCCGGTAGGTGAGCTCGAGCCGCGAGGGCATCCGGGAGCTGGAGAGGTCCATGTGGGTGGTGACGATCGCGAGCGTCTGGCCGTTGCGGACCATCGGCACGGCCTCGACCCGCAGTGCCATATCGCTGCTCCAGTTGGTTTCGCTGGAACGCTCAATCGTCCGGCTCTCCCACGCCCTGGTGACCAGCGGCAGCAGGTCCGACCGGATCCCCTCCCCCACAAAATCGGAGTGGAACACCGTATGCGTGGTGGAGGGGCGGACGTGGGCCAGCGCCACATATCCCAGCTCCGGGTGCGGGAACCACAGCGCCAGGTCGGCAAATGCCAGGTCGGCGACCATCTGCCAGTCGCCGACCAGGAGGTGGAGCCACTCGGCATCCCCCGGCCCGAAATCAGCATGCTCCCTGATAGGGTCCGTAAAGATTGCCACAGCACCTCCATTTGCGACGCCGAAGTTTCCTAGCGCCGGACGATTGACCTCAAGAGCCTCAATGCTACCGACAGCGAGGCCATGTCATCTGCTTCGAGGGCGTTGACTTCATCGAACATGCTCTTGGCCCGGCTCAGCTGTTCGACGTTCTGGCTCTCCCATTCCGCCAGCCTGTCCTCGGCCGGGGTCCCGGCCGCCGTCGAGGTCAAAACCGCCGATGTCATATCCGAAATGGTGGAGTACAGGTCATCGCGCAGGGCCGCCCGGGCCAGAGCCTGCCAACGGTCCTCGCGCGGCAGGGTGGTAATCCGCTCGAGCAGGGAATCGGCGTGGAACCGGTTGAACACCGTGTAGTACACGCGGGCTATATCCTCGACCGGCTCGGGGCTTTCCTTCACGATCCGGGCGACGTCCAAAAGGACGTAGGACTCGAACAGCTCCGCCCAGCGGAGCGCGAGATCCTCCGGCAGGCCCCAGCTCCTGCCCCGTTCGAGGTATTCAGCGACCCGGGCCCGGTCATCCCCCCGCAGGTAGTCCAGCAGCCGGGACCGCATGGGGTCCATCAACGGCTTGAACTCCGCCACGATCTCACCGATCGGCCGGGACGTGTAGCCCTGGACGATGACCCACCGGACGGCGCGGTCCAGCAGCCGGCGGATGTCGAGATGGACGGCGCTCCAGTGCTCGGTCGGGAACGAGGCCGGGAGCTCGTTGAGTTCGGCCACCATGATGTCCAGTTCGTAGACCTCGCGGAGCGCCACAAACGCCTTCGCCAGTGCCGCCTCGGTCGCCGAGGTTTCCTCGATGGCCCGGAAAGCGAACGTGATGCCGCCAAGGTTGATCATGTCGTTGGCCACGACCGTCGCAATGATTTCCCGGCGCAGCGGGTGTGTGTCCAGTTCGGCGTCGAACCGCTCCCGCAGCTGCTTCGGGAAGTAGGCCCGGAGCGTCGACCGGAACCAGGGATCATCGGCGAGGTCGCTCTCCCGCAGCGCGGTGGTCAGTTCGATCTTCGCGTAGGCGGCCAGGACGGAGAGTTCCGGGGAGGTCAGCCCCTGGCCCAGGGTCAGCCGTTCGCGCAGCGTCGCGGTGCTCGGCAGTGCCTCAAGGTCGCGCTTGAGGCCGGCGTGCTTGTCCAGCCAGTCCATCAGCCGTTCGTAGCTGGGGCTCCACTCGGCGACCCGCATCCTGTCGTTGAGCAACAGGATGTTCTGGTCGATGTTGTCTTCGAGGACCAGCCGGCCGACTTCCTCGGTCATGGAGGCCAGGAACTGCGACCGCTCGGCCGGGTCCAGTTTGCCCGCCGCCACCATCCGGTCGACGAAGATCTTAATGTTGACCTCGTGGTCGGAGCAGTCGACGCCGGCGGAGTTGTCGATGGCGTCCGTGTTGAGGATGACGCCCTGCAGCGCCGCTTCGATGCGCCCGCGCTGCGTCAGGCCGAGGTTGCCGCCTTCGCCGACGACCTTGACCCGCAATTCGCGGCCGTCAACCCGGATGGGGTCGTTGGCTTTGTCGCCGACCTCGGCGTTGGACTCGGTGCTGGCCTTGACGTATGTGCCGATGCCGCCGTTGTAGAGCAGATCGGCCGGGGCCAGGAGAATTGCGCGCAGGAGTTCCGGCGGGCTCAGCTGGGTGGTCCCCTCCGGCAGTCCCAACGCCGCCCGGACCTGGGCGGAGACGGGGATCGACTTGGCGTGGCGGGCGTACACGCCACCGCCTTCGCTGATCAGCGACTTGTCGTAGTCGTCCCACGAGGACCGCGGCAGCTCGAACAGCCGCTGGCGCTCGGTGAAGGACGCCGCCTCGTCGGGGGTGGGATCGAGGAAGATGTGCCGGTGGTCAAAGGCTGCCAGGAGCCTGATGTGCTTCGAGAGCAGCATGCCGTTGCCGAAGACGTCACCGGACATGTCGCCGACGCCCACGACGGTGAACGGCTCGGTCTGGGTGTCGACGTCCAGTTCGCTGAAGTGGCGCTTCACGGATTCCCAGGCGCCGCGGGCGGTGATGCCCATTGCCTTGTGGTCATAGCCCACCGAGCCGCCGGACGCGAACGCATCGCCCAGCCAGAAGCCGTAGTCCGCGGCCAGCGAGTTGGCGATGTCCGAGAAGGATGCCGTGCCCTTATCGGCGGCGACGACCAGGTAGGAGTCGTCGTCATCATGCCGGACGACGTCGGCCGGCGGCACGAGCATTTCGCCCTCCCCGGTCGTAACCAGGTTGTCCGTGATGTCCAGGAGGCCGCTAATGAACGTCTTGTAGCTTTCGATGCCCTCGGCCATCCAGGCACCCCGGTCTTCGGCCGGATCCGGAAGTTGTTTGGCATAGAAACCGCCCTTGGCCCCGGTGGGCACGATCACCGCGTTCTTGACGGTCTGGGCCTTGACGAGGCCCAGGATTTCGGTGCGGAAATCCTCCCTCCGGTCAGACCAGCGCAGGCCGCCGCGGGCAACCTTGCCAAAGCGCAGGTGCACTCCCTCGACCCGGGGCGAGTAGACCCAGATCTCGTAGACCGGACGCGGGAACGGCAGCCCGTCGATGCTGGCCGGATCGAGTTTGAAGCTGAGGTGGGTCTTGTCCTGGAAGTAGTTGGTCCGCAGCGTGGCCTGGATGAGGTTGGCGAACGTGCGCAGGATCTTGTCGGCGTCAAGGGTTGCGACCTGCTCGATGGCGGCGTCCAGCCGGACCCGCACGGCATCCTGGCGGGGGCCGCGGTCGGCGTCGTCGATAGCCGGGTCGAAGCGGGCCTCGAACAGGGCGATCAGGGCCCGGGTCACGTCCGGGTTCGCGAGCAACGTATCGGCCAGGAATCCGAAGGAGTTCGTGTTGCCCATCTGGCGCATGTACTTGGCGTAGGCGCGCAGGACCACAACCTGGCGCCAGTGCATGCTCTTGCGGAGCACCAGCCGGTCGAAACTGTCCGACTCCACCAGACCGGACACGGCGGCGCCGAAGGAATCCGCCAGCAGCCCTCCCGTCGCCAGGGGCTCGATCCCGGCCGGGTACTTCAGCCCGAGGTCGTAGAGGAAGAAGTCGCGGCCGTCCGCTGTCTGGATCTCGAACGGGCGTTCATCCAGGACCTCAAGTCCCAGGTTGTGGAAGTACGGCAGGATCTGGCTGAGGCTCTTGGGCTCGAGCATGTACAGCTTGACGCGTGCGTCCTCCTCCAGGGTTGCGCCGGCGCCGGCCGGCAGGTAGACGTGGACGCCCGGCTTTTCCGCGACGCCTTCCCCGGCCCGCTCGGCGGCCGCTCCGTATTTTTCGAAGCGTTCGATGTCCTCGAGGGCGTCCTCGACCTCGTAGTCCACGCGGTAGCCCGCGGGGAAGGCCTCGGCCCACAGCGACGCCAGCTCGGCTGCCTTCTCCGCACCGTATGTCCCGGTCTTGGCCTGCAGGACTTCGGTGATGCCCTCGCCCCAGGACCGTGCGGCCCGGACCAGGCGCTTCTCCAGCTCCTGGGCATTGACGTCGCTGACATCCGCGTCCTTGGGCAGCCTGATCCGGAAGAACAGCCGGGCCAGGGCGGATTCGGTCATCCGCGCCTCGAAGTCGATGGTGACGGCGTCGAAGGTCTCCCGCAGTTCCTGCTCGATGCGCAGCCGCACGTTGGTGGTGTAGCGGTCACGGGGCAGGTAGACGACGGCGGACATGAACCGGCCGTAGGTGTCCGGCCGGAGGAACAACCGCGTCCGGCGGCGCTCCTGCAGCCGCTGGATGCCGGTGACGGTGGCGGCCAAATCCGGGATATCGATCTGGAAGAGCTCATCGCGGGGATAGGTTTCCAGAATGCCGAGCAGGTCCTTGCCCGAGTGGGAATCCGGCGGGAATCCGGCGTCCCGCAGTACTGCGGCGACTTTCTCGCGGACGACCGGGATATTCCGGACGGAGCCGGAGTAGGCGCTGGTGGCCAGCAGGCCAATGAAGCGGCGTTCGCCATTGACGTTACCGGCGGCATCGAAGCTTTTGACACCGATGTAGTCAAGATAGGCCGGGCGGTGCACGGTGGAGCGTGAGTTGGCTTTGGTGATGACGAGGGCCCGCTTTTCACGCGCCTTCTTGCGCCCGGCCTCCGTCAGGTGATGGATCTGGCGCTTATCGGCGTGCCGGAGCAGGCCCAGACCGCTCTCGTCACGCGGGGCCAGGACATCCTCCCCCTCTTCATTCGTGAGGTCGTAGGCGCGGTAGCCGAGGAATGTGAAGTTCCCGTCATCCATCCAGCGCAACAGGTCAGCGGCCTGCCGGACCTCCGCGATCTGGTCGGGGTGGACTACCTTCTCCAGCTCGTTGGCAATCTCCAGGGCCTTGAAGCGCATCTTCTGCCAGTCCTCGACGGCGGCACGGACGTCGCCGAGGACGCGGCCGATGCCGTCGGTGAGCTCCTTGCGCGCGTCATCGTCGACGACGTCGATTTCCACGGCGATCCACGACTCCATGTGCGAGGCATTATCGCCCTGCGCAATCAAGGCGGACAGGTTGGGCATGGCCGCCGTGTCACCGCTGGAGATGCCCAGGTGGGAGGGAACCCGGGCGACTTTCACCAGCGTGCCGGTTTCGCGGTTCCGGGTGACCACGAAGAGGGGGTGCAGGACCAGATGGATCGGGGCGTTCTGCCGGACAAGCTCCGCGTTGACCGAGTCCACGAGGAACGGCATGTCGTCGGTGACGATGTACACAACGCTGCAGTCCGACTCGTCAACGATGGAGATCTTGGCGGTTCCCGGGTGCCGTTGGGCGGCCAGCCGGTAGTGCGTTTCGGCCCGTGCGGACAGGACGTGCTCGGCATAGGAGCGCGCATCTTCCTCGGCGAGGTGCTCGTAGTAGTCCCGGAAGTAACCGTCGCCGGCACCCGCCGAAACTGTTTGATCATCCACGCTGGACTCAGACGACATCGACACACGCCTCCATTAAGAAGTTCACTGCCGCTTCCTTGCGGCCTCTACGTCGACCCTAGCCCTTTGCCCGACGCTTCGCTGTGGCAGTAAAGACAGAGGTTTTGCGTTTTTGCTGGTCGGTTGCACAAACGAGTCGGGCGATCGCCTTCCGCAGTGCCGACTCGGGGCGTGCTTCCAGCAGAAGCGAGCCCGACAGCAGCGCCGCATCGCACGAGTCGGGATCGGCCGGCAGGAACGCGGAGAGCTGTACAGCGGGACCGTACCGCTCCCAGGCCTCGCGCAGCTGGACCTCGGGCGAACGTCCCACGGAGGACGCCCGGACCTTGTTCAGCACCACCCTGAGAACAGC
>JBFGBS010000074.1:0-7922 GCA_041567475.1 Arthrobacter sp. | reverse complement strand
GGCCTGCAGGTGGGCCGCACCCTGACCGTCGTTGACGGCGCCTGGGATCCTGCGGACGCGAAACTCACGCACCAGTGGCTGCGCAACGAAGTCCCCATTCTGGGTGCCACCGGCCCTACCTACCGGCTCACCGAGGCGGACCTCGGCAAGGGCGTCCGGGTCAAGACCACGGCGCGGGCCGCGGGCTATGCAACGTCAACCATGCAGTCGGCCAAAACCGCCCCCGTCGCGAACGCCGGCACCGGTGTCCCGTCGCTCCAGGCGAGTCCGGGCGTTTCGTTCGACTTGGTCGGCGCCGGAACGAACCTTGATGACCCGAGCCGGCTCGTGACCGTCTTGCATGGGTCCTGGCAGGGCGCTCCGGACATCCATTTCCAATACCAGTGGCTCCGCGACGGCGCGCCCATCCCGGGTGCCACGGCGAAAAGGTTCGACACGACCGGTTGGGGTTCGACGGGACTGCTCAGCGTCAAGGTCACCGGTCACGCTCCCGGCTTTACCCCGGCCTCCAGGACCTCAGCAGAGCAGGCCGTCCTGCCCTACAACCCGGCCCCCGGCGCCGTGATAAGCGGCGACACCGGGCTGGGGGATGTCCTCACCGGCGTTGATGATGTCCCGTGGCTCAACACCAGCGGGTCGGGCGAACCGGGCAAGGAGCGCCACTACAAGTGGTTGCGTGACGGTGTAGTTGTTCCCGGAGCCGCCGGACTGACCTACAAGGTGACCGCCGAAGACCAAGGGCACACCCTGGTCCTGATGACTGAAACCTGGTGGGGCTTCGTCGCCTATTCCAACCCGGTCGCCGTGCCGGCAGCCGGGGGCGCGGACGCGGGACTGAAGCCACTGGCGATCCTCACCAAGCCCGTCCTGACCGGTGAATTCACGACCGGCACTCCGATGACCGTAACGGGCGGCACTTGGTCCGAGCCTGTTGGAAACCTGACGTTCACCTACGACTGGATGTTGCCGGACGGGCGCATGTGGGCCGGCGGCCCGACCTACACCCCGGGCAGGCCCCAGATCGGCACGACCGTCACCGTCTTCGTGACAGCCTCAGCCCCGGGCTATGCCCCGACCCGGATTAAGGTCACCGCGCCCCAGCCGTTGTCCCCGCGTGACCC
Source organism: Arthrobacter sp. (assembly GCA_041567475.1). Classification (GTDB taxonomy): domain Bacteria; phylum Actinomycetota; class Actinomycetes; order Actinomycetales; family Micrococcaceae; genus Arthrobacter. The sequence continues at coordinate 6,801 of JBFGBS010000074.1, read as the reverse complement.
GGATCAGACCAAAGCCCCGGGCATCAGCGGCACGGCGACCGTGAAAGAGAAGCTGACCGTCTCCGCCGGCGTCTGGACCCGCTATGACATGAGGGTGGTCAAGGAATCCCGCCAGTGGCTGCGTGATGGCACTCCCATCGCCAGGGCGACCGGCCGGGAATACACCCTGGTGAGCGCCGACTTCGGAAAGAAGATCTCTGTCAGGGTCACTTCGACCCTGGACGGCAAGATCCTGAAGACCCAGACCACCGACGCTACGGCGAAAGTGGCCGCCGCGACCCTGAGCTCGAGCACGCCGACGATCGCTGGAACCGTCAAGGTCGGGAACGTCCTGACCGTGAAGCGGGGGACCTGGACCTGGGGCACCACCTTCAAATACCGCTGGCTGCGCAACGGCGCTCCCATCTCCGGTGCCTCAGCTTCGACCTACAAGGTCCGGACGGCCGACCGCGGCAATAAGATCACGGTCCAGGTCACCGGCTCCCGGCCCGGCTATACGAGTGTTGCCAAGACCAGCGGAGCCTACACCGCCCGCTGATGCCGGTGCCGTGCCGGCGGCATACCCGCGAAGCGGGACCGGGCCCACTGCCGTCATGGCATGCCGCCACGCAGCGTGGAACTTCATCAGTTCGGCGCCGATTTCGAATTCCGTGAGACAATGATTGCTGAGACCCGGTTGGGTCCGTGTATCAAGTGCCTATAGTGATCCCCGGAAACAGGGAACATTATGGCCGCCCCGGCAGTTCTACTAAGTGGCTCTGCTGGCCGTGGTTGCACCTGATGTCAAACACGGACTTGACAGGGTCATAGTGGTGTTGCCCGTATGGTGATTCCACAGACCGCTGCTAGAAAGGTTTTCTGTGACCCCGTCTTCCGCGAAGAAGGAACCCGCCGACCAGGCTGAATTGTCCCCTGAGGAGAAGAAGGCGGCAGCGAACGCCAAGCGCGCCGCCACGCGAGCAGCCAACAAGGCTGTGAAGGACGCGTCTTCCGCCGATGGGGGAGGCGCCGCACCAGGTGCGGCGAAGCCTGAGCCCAAGAAGCGCGGGCCCAAGCCCGGCGCAAAAGCCGCGGCAGAGGCCGCCAACAAGTCTGACGAGGACGACGTCGAAGTCGATGAGGACCTCGACGACATCGCTCCCGACGCCGCCGAACTCACTGAAGACGGCGACGACGCCACGGGCAAGGCCAAGGCCGGCACCGGGTCGGGCTTCGTCTACTCCGACGCGGATGACGACGACGCCCCGGTGCAGCAGGTTATGTCCGCCGGCGCCACAGCCGACCCCGTCAAGGACTACCTGAAGCAGATCGGCAAGGTCGCCCTGCTGAATGCAGAGCAGGAAGTGGACCTCGCCCTGCGCATCGAGGCCGGTCTTTTCGCAGAAGAAAAGATCAACGCCGACGACGGGTCCATGGATCCGAAGCTGAAGCGTGAACTCGAATTCGTCATCCACGACGGCAAGCGGGCCAAAAACCACCTGCTGGAGGCGAACCTCCGCCTGGTGGTGTCCCTCGCCAAGCGCTACACCGGCCGCGGCATGCTGTTCCTGGACCTGATCCAGGAAGGCAACCTGGGGCTCATCCGTGCGGTTGAGAAGTTCGACTACACCAAGGGCTTCAAGTTCTCCACCTACGCCACGTGGTGGATCCGTCAGGCCATCACCCGCGCCATGGCCGACCAGGCCCGCACCATCCGTATCCCGGTGCACATGGTCGAAGTCATCAACAAGCTGGCCCGCGTCCAGCGCCAGATGCTGCAGGACCTCGGCCGGGAACCCACGCCGGAGGAGCTCGCCCTTGAGCTGGACATGACGCCGGAAAAGGTCGTCGAGGTCCAGAAGTACGGCCGCGAGCCCATTTCGCTGCACACGCCGCTCGGCGAGGACGGCGACTCTGAGTTTGGCGACCTGATCGAAGACTCCGAAGCCGTGGTTCCGGCCGATGCAGTGAGCTTCACTCTGCTGCAGGAGCAGCTGCACTCGGTGCTGGACACGCTCTCGGAGCGCGAGGCCGGCGTGGTAGCAATGCGTTTCGGCCTGACCGACGGCCAGCCGAAGACTTTAGACGAAATCGGCAAGGTCTACGGCGTCACGCGCGAGCGGATCCGGCAGATCGAATCCAAGACGATGTCCAAGCTGCGGCACCCGTCCCGGTCCCAGGTCCTGCGCGACTACCTGGACTAAGACCCGCTCTACAGCAACGCGGGGTCACTACCTGCCCATCAATGTCGAATTTATGGGCAGGAAGTGACCCCGCGTTGCTTTTAGACGAAAAGCAGGGCCCCTCCACACCGGAGGGGCCCTGCACTTTGATCTCTGTTGGTCTAGTCGACGGGGACAGGTGCCTTCTCGTGCAGCCGTGCCGTTTCGTCGTGCCAGTCTGAGCTGAGCGGCCTCAGCGTCGGCTCGACGGCGCGTGCGTGGTGGCCGCAGAAGAGAAGCTCACCGCCGGAGGCGCCAAGAACAACCCGGACATATGCCTGTGCTCCGCAACGATCGCACCGGTCAACGGTGGTCAGTGTGCGGTCCGCAACTGCTGTTGTCATTTTCGGCCTCCTTAGTAGTTCCGTATACCTATATAACCAGTATTCGCTGCGAATCCATGCCAAGGATGGGGAACTTTCGCTGTCCGCGTATCACGTCTCGATAACGCCTACTGCCCGGCCTGATCTGCGGTATGGCGGCTGGACCGAGCACGGCGGCAGTCCGACTACCCTTGGAAGAGCGCGTTTTTTGCCCGGACCGTCGAATGCTGACGGTCCCGTTCCTGAAGGAGATCACAACCCGTGGCACCCAGTTCTGATTACACCGCCCGGCATCTCTCGGTGCTGGAGGGCCTCGAGGCCGTTCGGAAACGCCCGGGTATGTACATCGGCTCCACTGACTCCCGCGGACTCATGCACTGCCTCTGGGAAATCATCGATAACTCCGTCGATGAGGCCTTGGCCGGCTTCGGCCACGACATCAAGGTCATCCTGCACGCGGACAACTCCGTGGAAATCCACGACGACGGCCGCGGCGTCCCCGTCGACGTCGAACCCAAAACCGGTCTCAGCGGCGTCGAAGTGGTGTTCACCAAACTGCACGCCGGCGGTAAGTTCGGCGGCGGGTCCTACACGGCTTCGGGCGGCCTCCACGGCGTCGGCGCCTCGGTAGTGAACGCCCTTTCCGCCAGGCTTGATGTCGAGGTGGACCGTGGCGGCAAGACCTACAAGATGTCCTTCCGGCGCGGCGAGCCCGGCCGCTTCAAGGATCCGGGCACCAAGTCCGATCCTGCGGCGGTCTTCGAGCCCTTCGTGGACGGTTCCGTCCTGGACGTGGTGGGCAAGGCCAAGCGCGGCGTCACGGGCACCCGGATCCGGTACTGGGCGGACCGGCAGATCTTCACCCCGGACGCCAAGTTCTCCTACGACGAGCTCGCCGCCCGCGCCCGGCAGACATCTTTCCTGGTTCCCGGGCTCAAGCTCACGGTCCGTGATGAGCGCCGCGTCCCGGGAAGTGCGGGTGAGTCCGGACCGCACGAAGAGGTCTTCCACCACGACGGCGGCATCTCCGAATTCGTCGAGTTCCTCGCGGCCGACCCGGGTGTCACCGATATCTGGCGCCTGCACGGCGCCGGCAAGTTCAAGGAAACCGTCCCGGTCCTGGACGAGCGGGGCCACAGCCAGCTCGCCGAAGTGGAGCGGGACTGCGAAGTCGACATCGCACTGCGTTGGGGCATCGGCTACGAAAGCACCGTGCGCAGCTTCGTGAACATCATTTCCACGCCCAAGGGCGGTACCCACCAGTCCGGATTCGAGCAGGCCCTGCTCAAGACGTTCCGCAAAGCCGTGGAAACAAACGCACGCAAGCTCAAGGCCGGCAACGACAAGATCGAAAAGGACGACATTTTTGCCGGCCTCACCGCTGTCCTCACCGTGCGCCTCGCCGAACCCCAGTTTGAAGGCCAGACCAAGGAGATCCTGGGCACCTCGGCGGTCCGCGCAATCGTCGCGAAGGTCGTGGAGCAGGAGATTACGGCCAGGCTGACCTCCGCCAACCGCAATGACAAGGCCCAGTCCGCGTTGTTGCTGGAAAAGATCGTCAGCGAGATGAAGTCCCGCATCTCGGCCCGCGTGCACAAGGAAACCCAGCGCCGCAAGAATGCACTGGAAACCTCCTCGATGCCTACCAAGCTCGCGGACTGCCGCACCGACGACGTCGCGCGCTCCGAACTCTTCATCGTCGAGGGCGACTCGGCCCTGGGCACGGCCAAGCTGGCGCGCTCCTCCGACTTCCAGGCCTTGCTGCCGATCCGTGGCAAAATCCTGAACGTGCAGAAGGCCTCGGTGGGGGACATGCTCTCCAACGCCGAATGCGCCGCCCTGATCCAGGTGGTCGGTGCCGGCTCCGGCCGCAGCTTCGACATCAGCGCCGCCCGATACGGCAAGGTTATTCTGATGACCGACGCCGACGTCGACGGCGCCCACATCCGCACCCTGCTGCTGACGCTGTTCTTCCGGTACATGCGGCCGATGATTGACGAAGGCCGCGTCTTCGCCGCCGTCCCGCCCTTGCACCGGGTGGAGGTCATCAACGCCGGGCAGAAGGCCAACGAGATGATCTACACCTACTCCGAGTCCGAGCTCCACTCCCTCCTGGCCCGGCTGGCCAAGGAGGGCAAGCGTTACAAGGAACCCATCCAGCGCTACAAGGGCCTGGGCGAGATGGACGCGGAGCAGCTGGCCGAAACCACGATGGATCCACGGCACAGGACGCTGCGTAAGGTCCGGATCGAGAACGCAAAGCAGGCCGAGGAAACCTTCGACCTGCTGATGGGATCCGACGTCGCACCCCGCAAGGACTTCATCATCGCCGGTGCCGCGAGCCTGGACAGGGAGCGGATCGACGCCTGAGCCAGTCTGCCTGGGCTAAGCGGCCTGAGCCCGAGGCCCGGCGCGTCGCCGGTACGACCGGCGGCGCGGATCAGCCCAGCAGCCCCGGAACGATCAGCAGGGCCGTCGGCACGGCCAGCAAGAGCCCGCACACCGCCAGGACGACCGCCCGCCACGCCTCCGGCAGGGCAGGCTGCGGGGACAGCAAGCGGCTGACGCGGGACGCCGTCGTACTTGCCGACCGCGAGCCGCCGGTGGCCCCTGGCGTGCCGGGTTCGAGTTCGGCAGTGTCGGAGTCGCTGAGCGCCATCGGGGCCGTCGCGCCGCGGGAGCCGCTCGCCACGATGGCGATCGCTTTGATTAGGGTGGACCGGCTTTCCGTCTTCAGCGCGACGTCGTCGGCCAGCATTTCGATCAGTGAGTTGACGGCGTCCTGCGCCAGCCGGGTGGTCGGCAGCCATGGCAGCGCCTGGCGCCATGCCGCGAAGACCCACAGCAGGAGATGGTGCCGCTGGTCCAGGTGGGCGTTCTCGTGAATCAGCACCGCACGGAGCTCGTCGGGCTCGAGGGCTGCCATCAAGCCGTCGGACAATACGGTGACGGACCGTGCGCCGCCGGGCAGGCAGTAGGCCACGGGGGAGTCGACGTTCAGGACCATGGTCCGTGGCCCGTCGGCTGATGGTGACGCCAGCAGGTCAAGCATTTCGCGGTGCCGCCGGCGCTGCCGCTGGATCTTGTAGTAGGTCAGCAGCAGGGTGAAGATGAGGTGGGCCGTGAGGAGCGCCGCAGCGGACAGGGCAAAGATGTGCCAGAACCCCAGGGCCGTGGTGGGGGCGTCATGCAGGACCATCCCGGCCAGCGCACCGAGGCCCGAGAGCAGGTTGCTGCCGATCGGCTCGAGTCCGTAGACGAGCATCGCGCCGATCATTGAGAGCCCGCCGGCGAGGCCGATGGCCTGCCAGAGCAGCATCGCAGTGAAGGGGGACCGTGCCGGCCATTTGGCGCGGGAAAGGAGGACCGGCACCGGCCACGCCAAGGCTATCGCGAGGACCGCCAGGAAGTATGAGGTCCAGAACATCGGACCCTAGCTAAGGCCCAGAAGTTTCCGCAAGGTCTGTGCTTCCGTGTCAGTGACTGATCCGATGAACCGTGCCAGGACGGCTTCGCGGTCCGGAGCCGAGCCCAGTACCTCGTGCATCAGTTCCGCCGTGTGATCCTCGCGGCTCGAGACGGACTGATACCGGTGCGGGCGGGTCCCGCGCTCCCGCTCCACAAGGCCTTTCCGCTCCAGGCGGGAGAGGACCGTGAGCACGGTGGTGACCGCCAGGTCCTTGCCTTCGTGGCCGGCGGACCCGTCCTGCGGCTGCGTGCTCTGTGCCAGCATGTCCCGCAGGGTGTTGGCAGTCGCAGCCTCTTGTCCTGCCCAGAGCAGGTCCATCACTGCCCGTTCGAGTTCGCCGAGACTTGCCATTTCCGTGTCCTTCGTAGCTGGCCGTACCCGGTGGCGTCTTTCGATCGGCCGGGGCAAGGCAATGAGTGGTGCTCTTCAAAGTTACCGTGTTTTCGGGATTGTTTCTACATGGAGTAGAACACTTTCCGGTGGCGGTGAGAACCGCGTGGTCAGAGGGCGCCGAAGGTCGCGGAGCGGCGGCAGGGCCGGGGATTCCGGCACGCCCGACGACGGTGAACCGCCTGTCATGAACCGCCGGTGCCATTGCGGCCGGTTACGCGGCGTGGAACTCTGGAATTCGGGTGGGGCGACACTTTGTTCTACACTCGGTAGAAGTACGAGTTCTACGTTGCGTAGAACTGGTTGGACTCCAGCTACAAGTAGGGACTGCCTTGGACGCCTTGGAAATCGCACGCTGGCAATTTGGAATCACCACGGTCTACCACTTCATGATGGTGCCGCTCACGATCGGTCTCGG
>JBFGBS010000073.1:0-7967 GCA_041567475.1 Arthrobacter sp. | reverse complement strand
GGAGGCCATGGCCGCCGGGGTGCCCGTGGTGGCGACGGGCCGCGGCGGTCCCCTCGACCTCGTGGAGAACTCCCGGACCGGTTGGCTGTACGAACCCGGAGACCTGGCCGGCCTGCGGGAGCGGGTGCAGGACCTGATCGGAGACGACGCCAAGCGCCGCGCGTTCGCGACCGCCGCCTGCGCCTCGGTCCAGGGCAGGACGTGGGCAGCGCTCGGAGACGAACTCCTGGCTCACTATGCCGCCGTCGCCGGAGCCCGGGCGCCGGTCCCGTCCCGACTGGCCGCGCCCGGTTCCCGCCCGGCACGGTGATCCTGAAGAGCCATGACGGAAGCACCGGGACCTCCCGCCGGGGCACGTTCCGGCCCTGCCGATTCCGTGATGGCCGCAAACAGCCGCTCGGGGACCTATGATTTCCGGATGGAAGGTCTCGTAGCAGCACACCGGTGGTACCGGATTCGTAGGACGGCGACGGTATGAACCCACTGCCCGGCAATGGAGCCGGCATTCCGGACTATGAGGCCGTGCTCGAAGCCAGCCCGGATGCTCTCCTGGTCCTCGACGCTGACGGGACGATCAGCCTGGCCAATGCTGCCGCGGAACGGATGTTCGGCTACGCCCGGGCCGAGCTGCTGGGCCAGGACCACCGCATCCTCACGGCGGACGGCGTCGGCTCCAGCGCACCGCAGGGGACCCTCGCCCATTCACGCGATAGGGAAAGCTCCGCGGCTGCCGGACCCGTTGGGCGGTGCGCCGCACGTGGCCGACGCAAGGACGGCTCGGAGTTCCGGGCTGACATTGCCAGCGCGCACGCCTCCGGCGCGAACAGCATTGCGAACAGTGCCCCGAGCAGCGCCGCCAACAGTGCCGCGCAGCGGATCGTGACCGTCCGGCACGCCCCGCCACTGCCCGAGGCCGACGCCGACGCCGGGCTTCGGGAGGCTTTGTCCCTGCTCAGCGCCACGCTCGAATCCACCGCGGATGGCATCCTGGTGGTCAGCAGCGGGGGCAGGATCGCCAGCGTGAACAACCAGTTCGTCTCGATGTGGGGCATTCCAGCTGACCTCCTGGCCACCCAGGACGATGAGTCGGTCATGGGCTTCGTGCTGGAGCAGCTGGAAGATCCCGGCCAGTTCGTCAACAAGGTCGTCGAGCTGTACTCCCACCCCACGGCGGAAAGCATCGATGTGCTGGACTTCCGGGATGGCCGGGTCTTCGAACGGTTCTCCCGGCCGCAGATGGTGGCTGAGGAAGTCGTGGGAAGGGTCTGGAGCTTCCGGGACGTCACGCCGGCCCGGAATGCGCAGAAGCGGATCGACGAGGCCATGGCCGATCTCGCGGAGCAGGCCGCCCAGCTCAAGGCCCTGGCCTTCAACGATCCGCTCACCGGCTTGTCCAACCGCCAACTCTTCAACGATCATCTGGCGGCCGCCCTGAGCGGTCCGTGCGGCACCGCCGTCGACCTGCTCCTGTTGGACCTGGACGATTTCAAGGAAGTCAACGACATCCTGGGCCACCACGCCGGGGACAAGATGCTGATCGAGATCGCCCAGCGCCTGCGCGCGTGTGTCCGGCCCAACGACGTCGTGGCGCGGCTCGGCGGCGACGAATTCGTCGTGCTGCTGGTCGGTTCCCTGGACCCGGACGCCGTCGCCGCACGGATCGTTGAGTCCGTGAAGGTCCCGGTCTGGATCGAAGGCACCATGCTGCGGCCCAGCCTGAGCCTGGGGCTGGCCTCGATCAGCGACGGCTCCGCGGGCGCATCGGAGCTGATGCGGCGGGCCGACATTGCTATGTATGCGGCGAAGACCGCCGGGAAGAACCGGTACCAGCGGTTCCGGCCCGAAATGATGTACGAACTCGTGGAACGCACCGAACTCGAGGCCGGGCTGCGCCTGGCGGTGGACAACGGCCAGATCGTCGTGCACTACCAACCCGTCCTGCCCACCGGCAAGGACGCCGGCCTGCAGCTCGAAGCGCTGGCGCGGTGGGAACTCAACGGCAGGACTGTCCAGCCGCAGCATTTCATCGCGGCGGCAGAACGTAGCGGCCTGATTGTCGAAATCGGCACTGAGGTGCTGGTGCGCGCCTGCACTGAACTGGGGCCCTGGCTGCGTGAAGACGCGTCGCGCTCCGTCGCGGTCAACGTCTCCGGCGTGCAGTTGCGGCACGGCGACTTCGACGAACTGGTTCTGGCCGTGACCGAGTCCTGTGGCCTGGATCTCCGCCAACTCGTCCTGGAGGTCACGGAGAGTGTGTTCTTCGACAACGACGAAGAAGTGACCCACCAGCTCGAGCGCCTGCGCAAGGCCGGAGTCCGGGTGGCGCTGGACGACTTCGGCACCGGCCATTCCTCCTTGGGCCGGCTGCAGGACCTCCCGGTGGACACGCTGAAAATCGACCAGTCGTTTGTGGCAATGATCCAAACGGGGACCGAAAAACTTCCCATCCTGACCGCCATCATCGACATGGCTCATGGCCTCGGGCTCAGCGTCACCGCCGAGGGGGTCGAGACAGCGGCCCAAGCCGCCCACCTGATGAACCTGCACTGCGATTCCCTGCAGGGTTTCCTGTTCGCCGGTCCGGAACCGGCTGCCGGGCTGGAGGCCGGCCTTCGCCGGGCCGAAGCGTCGCTTCACACTATGATGCAGCTAGAGTCGTTTAGCCTCGGGCCTTGCCCGGGGCCGTCATGATCCGTAGCTTGGGGGCCGGTAACTGTGGGAAATGAAGATGAGGTTGCGTTGCTGGAACAGGGTCCGGACGCATACCTGCTGCTGACCGCGGACGGGACGATTACATTCGTGAACTCCGCGGCGGAACGGCTGTTCGGCTATCCCCGGGAGCAATTGCTCGGCACTTCCCACTACCAGCTGATCGCGGACGGCGAACATTCCGGTTTTCTGCGGATTTTCGGCCGGCTGGGCCGGAAGAAACACCCCGTCAGCCGGGCCTTTTCCCTCGTCGGCCGGCACCGGGACGGCCGGGAGCTTTCGCTGGAAGTCAGCTGTTCGCTGGTCCGGACCGATGCGGGAACCTCCATGGCTGTCGCCATCCGGGACGCCGGCGACCGGGAGGACTCCGACGCCGGACGGCGACTTGCCGTCTCCCTGCTGGACGCAACGATGGAGACGATTTCCGACGGGATCTTGGTGATTTCCAGCGACGGACAGATCACCGGTATCAACGAACAGTACTTGAAGCTGTGGGGCATGCCGGCCGAACTGGTGGCGGCCCAGGACCCCCGTGCCCTGGTCAGGTTCATCGCCGACCAACTCGTCGACCCGGAGACCTTCCTGCAGCATGTGACGGCACTTTACGGGGACGACGTGACGCGCAGCCACGACGTCCTCGAATTCGCGGACGGCCGCGCCGTGGAGTTCAACACGATGCCGCAGATGGTCTCGGATACCGTCATCGGCCGGATCTGGAACTTCCGGGACATCACCAACCACCGCCGCGCCCAGGATCAGGCTCGGCAGGCGATGGATGAACTCGCCGAGCAGACCGACCGGTTCAAGCGCTTGGCTTTCCAGGATCCGTTGACGGGACTGGCCAACCGGCTGTTCTTCAAGGACCGGGCCGATACCGCGTTGCTCACGCAGGAGACGGTCCATGTCCTGCTGCTGGATCTGGATGACTTCAAGGAAGTCAATGACGTCCTGGGACATCATGCAGGCGATGAGATGCTCATCGAAATATCCCGCCGGCTGACGGACTGCGTGGGACCGCACGGGACGGTGGCCCGGCTCGGCGGCGACGAGTTCGTGGTGCTGCTCGTGGGCTGCCGCGACGCCGACACCGTCGCCCGCCGCGTGGTTGATGCGTTGAACCACACCGTGTCCATTGACGGACTGCACCTGCAGCCGGGCCTAAGCCTGGGCGTGGCCACCCGCACGGACCCGTCGATGACCTCCTCGGAGCTGCTGCGCCAGGCTGACCTGGCCATGTACGCGGCCAAGGAGGCGGGCAAGAACCGGTACGTCCACTTCCGGCCGGAGATGCACGCGGCGCTGCTGGCGCGCACCCAACTCACTGCCGGGCTCCGGCAGTCGGTGGAACTCGGACAGATCTCCGTGCACTACCAACCCATCGTGTGCCCCGAACGGGCCGACGTGTTCCACTTCGAGGCGCTGGTCCGCTGGAAGTGGCAGGGCGAGCTGATGGGACCGGACAATTTCATCACCACGGCGGAACGCAGCGGAATGATCCGGGAAATCGGATCCGAAGTCTTGCGCCGGACGTGTCTGGAACTGGGGCCATGGCTGGCCGGCGACCCGGCCAGGTCCGTGGCAGTCAACGTTTCCGGCGTGCAGCTGCAGCGCCGGGACTTCGCCGAACAGGTGCTCGGCACCCTCGAAAACAGTGGTGTTGATCCGCGGCAGCTGGTGCTCGAGGTGACGGAGAGCGTCTTTTTCGATGCCCACTCGCATGTCATTGCCCAAATGGAGACGCTCCGTGCGGCCGGCATCATGGTGGCGCTGGACGACTTCGGGACCGGTTATTCATCTTTGGGCCGGTTGCAGGAGTTGCCGGTGGACATCGTCAAGATCGACAAGTCCTTCGTGTCGATGGTCATCACCGGCGCGGAAAAGCTCCCCATCCTTACCTCCATGATCCATATGGCCAAGAGCCTGGGTCTGAAAGTCACGGCGGAAGGCGTCGAGACACCGGCGCAGGCGCGGTTCCTGATCGAGCAGCAGTGCGATGCCCTCCAAGGCTTCCTGTTTTCTCGCCCCCGGCCCGCGTCCGACCGGGAGCAGGCGGTGCTGAATTCGATTGCAGGCATCGCCGCCGTCGCGAACGTCGAAATGGCACCGGCGGATCCTGCCGCGGCCGCTGTCCTGCCACTGCCCTAGCGGCAGGGGTCGACGACATGTTGGCGGCCCGGCGCGTTCCGGATCGTTGTCCTGCGGGCGCACCGCCTATGATTCAAAAACAGCCGCCTACCACGGGCATCACAGTGCGCGGGCTGCCCGCATCCATCGCTTGGGATAGAGAATAATCATGGAACCCGGAATTGCCCTGGCTCTGCTGGAGCACAGCCCTGACGCCCTGCTGCTGCTGGACCACGACGCCTCCATCCGGTTCCTCAATACCGCCGCCGAGCAGCTTTTTGGCTACTCCCGCGCCCAGTTGATGGGAGCCGAACACAGCCTGCTGCTCGCCGAAATGTCCCGGGAGCCATTCCATCTCGTCCTCTCGCGGCTCGCCACCGCCGGGCGTGCAGGCGCCGCCACTTCCCTGCCGCGGCCGTTCGAGGGTGCCGGCCGCCGGGCGGACGGCACCCAGTTCCCGGTGGAGATCACGTGTTCGCTCGTGCCGCTCGAGGCCGGGCCCGCCGTGGCCCTGGCGATCCGCAGCGCCGCCCACCGGCTGGATCTGCCGCAGCCGGCCAGTGTGCCGCCCGGCGCCGGAACCCCCGCGGGCGGCAACGACGCCGGTGCCGCCGCGCCCCGCCGTCGTCCAGTGGCCGGGCAGAGCCCCACGCCGGCGGGCGCCGGCGCCGATAGCCGCGCGGTCTCCGGAGCCCTGCCGGATCCGCTGACCGGCCTGCCCAACGGTCCGCTGTTCAATGAACAGCTCGCCGCGGCATTGGGCCGCCCCGATCAGGTCGATGTCCTGCTCCTGAACCTCGACGACTTCCGCAACCTCAACGAACTCCTTGGCCATCCGGCGGGCGACGAACTGCTCGTGGAAGTGGCGGACCGGCTGCGCGGGTGTATCCGCCCGCACGACAGCATCGCCAGGCTCGGCGGCGACGAGTTCGTGGTGCTGCTGGCAAAATGCCTCAACGCGGACGCCGCCACGAATCGGATCGCGGAGGCCCTGCATGAGCCGCTCCGCGCCGGGGGCTCGCTGGTGCGGCCCAGCGTCAGTATGGGCCTGGCATCCAGAACGCCGGAGACCTCTGACGGTGCCGAGCTGCTGCGCCAGGCCCATGCCGCCATGGCCGCGGCCAAGGCGGCGGGCAAGAACACGTGGCGGCGTTTTGAGCCCAGCATGCTCCATACCGCCGCGCAGCAGGGGCAGGGCGAGTCGGGCCTCCGCCGGGCCGTGGAACTTGGCCAGATCTCGGTGCACTACCAGCCTGTGGTCTCCCCCGGCGTCGGCTCCGTGGTGCAGTTTGAAGCGTTCGCCCGCTGGGAACTGCGCGGCCGCGTTGTTCCGCCCAACCAGTTCCTGCCGGTGGCCGAGCAAAGCGGGCTGATCCGGGAAATCGGTGACGAGGTCCTGCGCCGTGCCTGCACCGAAATCCGGCCCTGGCTCGCCGGTCATGAAGCCAACAGCGTCGCCGTCAACGTCTCCGCACTGCAGTTCGAGCACCGGGACTTCGCCGGGGATGTGCTGGAGATCATCCGCTCGGCCGGCGTGGAGCCGCGCCAGCTGACGCTCGAGCTGACGGAAAGCGTGTTCTTCGACTCGGCCTCGGACGTGCTGCGCCAATTGCACCAATTGCGGCAGGCCGGGGTCCGGATTGCCATGGACGACTTCGGCACCGGCTACTCCGCGCTCGGCCGGCTGAACGAACTGCCCCTGGACATCGTCAAGATCGACCGGTCCTTCGTCGCCATGGTCTCCACCGGCCAGGAGAAGCTGCCGTTTTTTGACACCATGATCGACGCCGCGCACGCCCTCGGCCTCACTGTGACGGCCGAGGGCATCGAGACCGCCATCCAAGCCCGTTACCTGATGGACCGCGGCTGCGACGCGCTGCAGGGGTACCTGTTCGCCAAGCCGGCCCCGGCGAGCGATCTCGCCGGGACCATGGAAACTGCCCTCACCGCCGTCGACAAGGTCGGCGCCGCCAGCTGAGACTGATGCCGCGGAAGCCGACCCGGCGTGGATGACAGCGGCTACGCGGCGGAGGTTATGCCGGGGAGTCGAGCTTGTCGAGGTCCTGCGCCACGAGGGCCTCACTGCGCTGCCAGAGGCCGCGAGCCAGTCCGGCGTCGTAGGCCTGCTTGTTGGCCTTGGAGAGCTTCCGCTTGGCGTAGTAGGCGCCGGAGATCCAGTCGTGTCCGGGGGTGGCGTTGGCGAGCCACACCAGGGTGTCCGCACCCTGTTCGGGCGTGAGCATAAAACGGTTGAGGAAGGTGGTGTAGGCGACGCGCAGCAGGCTGGTTGACTCCGCCGCGAAGTTGGTCGCGACGCCGCCCGGGTGGAAAGCCGCCGTCGAGATGCCAGCGGCGTTGTGGCGGTTGTGGAGTTCCGTGGTGAAGAGGATGTTGGCGAGCTTGCCGTTGCCGTAGGCGCGGTTCGCGGAGTAGCCCTTCGATCCGTTGAGGTCATCCAGGTCCAGCTTGCCGAACAGCGAGTTGGCGACGCTGGCGGTGTTGATCACGGTGGCGCGGCTCTCGCTCAGGATGTCCAGCAGTTCGGTGGTCAACAGGAACGGCGCCAGGTGGTTGACCTGAAAAGTCTTTTCGTGGCCGTCCACGGTCAACTGGCGCTCGCCCATGATGCCGCCGGCGTTATTGGCCAGGACGTCGATCCGCGGGTACTTCTCTTTCAGCTGCGCCGCCAGTGCGCGGACCTGCGAGAGATCGGCAAAATCGCACACAAAGAACTCCGCGCCGATTTCGTCGGCAACCTTCTGCGTCTTCTCCGCGGAACGCCCGACGACGACCACCTTCTCCCCCTGCCGGCTGAAAGTCCGCGCCGCGGAGGCGCCGATTCCGTCGCTGGCTCCGGTGATGACGATGGTGCGCTGTGGCATAGGGTGTCCTTTTCGAAGCCGGGATTGGTAACGCTGGTTCAACGTCAGCCGTGTCGGTATTGTTCCGGACCCGCGGTTCCGCCGGTGTTTTGGGGTGCCGGGTCCGGACCTGGGGTTTAAATGCGGGAGGACCCCGCACCGTGGTGGGGGTCCTCGACCGTTAAGGGGTGTCCGGCGGCGTCCTACTCTCCCACACCCTCCCGGGTGCAGTACCATCGGCGCTGTGGGTCTTAGCTTCCGGGTTCGGGATGG
>JBFGBS010000072.1:0-8006 GCA_041567475.1 Arthrobacter sp. | reverse complement strand
ACTCTAGTCCCCACCGGCTCCCACGTCTTGCTTCGCTTCGCCGCGGGGCCCTCGCCGGCGTGGCCCCACCCACCGGCTCCCACGTCTTGCTTCGCTTCGCCGCGGGGCCCTCGCCGGCGTGGGCCCGGCATCCCCATAGAATGGACAGATGACCCTCAGCGTTGCGCTCGGCCCGGATACCCGGGCGGGCTCCCAGACCGGAACACTGACGTCCTCGGACGTCTTGACCGCCCCGGACATTCCCTGGAACCTCGTGATCTGGAATGATCCGGTGAACCTGATGAGCTATGTGAGCTATGTGTTCCGCAGCTACTTCGGCTATTCCGAGGCGAAGGCCAACAAACTCATGCTGGAGGTCCACAAGAAGGGCCGCTCCATCGTCGCGCACGGCAGCAAGGAGCAGGTGGAGCAGCACGCCGTCGCGATGCACGGCTTCGGGCTCTGGGCCACCGTGGAAAAGGCGACAGGCGGCGACGGCAGCGGCGACGGCAAGGGCAAGGGAAAACGTGGCTAAGGCATTCAAGTACGGACTCAAAGGCATCACCGGTTTCCTCGAACCGGCCGAACGGGAGCTCCTGCGGAGCCTCTTCGGCGATGTCATTTCGATGCTCGAACCGGAGGAACGGGCCGGCGAGGACCCGCTGGCCACGCTGGTGGGGCTCGACGCCGAGGCCAGGGAACCCTCCGACCGCGCCCTGCGGCGGCTCCTGCCCAACGTCATGCCGGACGACGACGAGGCGTCCCTGGAGTTCCGCCGGCTCACCGAGCGTTCCCTGCGCGAGGGCAAGATCGGCGCGCTCAAGGCGGCGGCCCTGGGGCTCGACAAAGACCTCCTGGTCCTGACCCCGGCCGACGCCCGGCACTGGTCCACGGCCCTGAACGATGTCCGGCTGGTCCTGGCCGAACGCCTCGACATCCGCGACGACGCCGACGCCGGGCACGTGCACCTGATGCAGGACTGGTCCCAGGCCGAGGACGTCGAAAGCTACCTCGCCCTCGTCTACAACTTCGCCACCTGGCTCCAGGAGTCCCTCGTCCAGGCGATGGTCCAGTCCCTTGAGACACGGCGCTAAACCGGCCGTGACAGGCGCCGACGTGACCCAACAGACACGAGTTCCGCGCCACAATGTGACGACCGCACCGGCGGCGACGCCCTATCCTCGTATAACCATGACATCAGCATCGAACCTGGACCAGGCGGCGGCAGCCGCGGCGGAATCCGCAGCGGGCACTCCCGCGGGCATGCGGATCGGATCCCGGCCCATCGGCGTCTTCGACTCCGGGGTCGGCGGACTCACCGTGGCGCGGTCCATCATCGACCAGCTCCCCAACGAATCGATTCTCTACGTCGGGGACACCGCGCATGGCCCGTATGGTCCGCTGCCTATCGCCGAAGTCCGGGCCAACGCGCTCGGAGTGATGGACGAACTGGTCGATTCCGGCGTGAAGCTGCTGACCATCGCGTGCAACTCCGCGTCCGCTGCGGTCCTCCGCGACGCCCGCGAACGTTACACGGCCCGTTACGGCATTCCCGTGATCGAGGTGATCCAGCCCGCGGTCCGGCGCGCCGTCGCCGCCACCCGCAGCGGCCACATCGGCGTCATCGGCACCTCCGCCACGGTCGGCTCCCGGGCCTACGAGGACACCTTCGCCGCCGCCCCGGACCTGGAAATCACCTCCGTGGCGTGCCCGGCCTTCGTCCCGTACGTCGAGGCCGGGATCACCACCGGGCCCGAACTCCTCGCCGTCGCGCGCGAATACCTCGCGCCGCTCAAGGCCGCCGGCGTGGACACCGTGGTGCTCGGCTGCACGCACTATCCGCTGCTGACCGGGGTGATTTCCTATGTCATGGGGGAGGACGTCACCCTCGTCTCGAGTGCCGAAGAAACCGCCAAGGACGTCTACCGTGCGCTCGCCTCCCGGGGCCTGGAACGGATGGACGCCGCGGCCCCGGAGCACAACTTCATCGCCACCGGTGACGCGGCCCAGTTCGAGGCCCTGGCGCGCCGGTTCCTGGGCCCCGAAGTCCTCAGCGTCCGGCACGTGGACCACGTGGCCGCGCAGTATCCCACCGGCAGCCTGGCCCGGATCACCCCTGAGATGATTGCCGCCGCCCAGGCCGCGGCGGGCCGTCCGCGGCTCTCCAACTTCGTGGCGCCCTCCGCGCTGCCGGGAGCGGGCCTGTGAAACTGACCATTGTCGGGTGTACCGGATCCTTTCCCGGGCCGGGGTCGCCCGCGTCGTGCTACCTGCTGACCGCGAACGACGGCGAACGGGACTGGAAGATCGTCCTGGACATCGGCAGCGGCGCGCTCGGCGCCATCCAGCGCTACACGGACCTGGAGGACATCGACGCGATCTTCCTCTCCCACCTCCACCCTGACCACTGCATGGACCTGTGCGGACTGCACGTCGCGGTCCGCTGGCGGCCGGGCGGCTGGGGCCGGGGCCGGATTCCGGTATGGGGGCCGGCGGCGACGGCGGACCGGATGGCTACCGCCTACGGGCTGGAGCTTGATCCCGGTATGCACGAGGAGTTCGACTTCAGCAACTGGGCCGAGCGCAAACCGGTGACGGTGGGCCCGTTCACGGTGACCCCGTACTCCGTGAACCACCCGATCGAGGAATGCTACGCGCTGCGGGTGGAAGCCACGGAGCCCGGCAAGGACGGCGCTCCGGTGACACGCGTGCTGAGCTATTCGGGGGACACGGATTCCTGCCGCGCGCTGGAGGAAGCGGCCCGCGACGCCGACCTGTTCCTCTGCGAGGCGGCGTTCGAGGAAGGCCGCGACGATGCCATCAAAGACGTCCACCTCACCGGCAAGCGCGCCGGGGAAGCGGCCGTCGCTGCGGGCGCCGGGCGCCTGCTGCTGACCCACATCCCGGTCTGGACCTCCCAGGCGACCGTGATGGCCGAGGCCAAGGACGTCTTCGGCAAAGACGTCGCCGTGGCCGTCGCCGGAGTGCACTACACCGTCTGAGCCGACGTCCGGGCCGGCCCGGATGTCGATAAGCTAAAGGCATGACTTCCGAAGCTCTTTCTGTCCCTGTTCTCCGCGCTGATGGCCGCACCCCTGATCAGTTGCGCCCGATCAGCATCACCCGCGGCTGGTCCAACCAGGCCGAGGGCTCGGCCCTGATCGAGTTCGGCAATACCCGCGTCCTGTGCACGGCATCCCTGACCGAGGGTGTCCCGCGCTGGCTCAAGGGCGAGGGCCGCGGCTGGGTGACGGCCGAGTACGCCATGCTGCCGCGGGCCACGAACACCCGTTCCGACCGCGAGTCCGTCAAAGGTAAGGTCGGCGGCCGCACGCATGAGATTTCCCGGCTGATCGGCCGCTCGCTGCGCTCCATCATCGACACCAAGGCGCTCGGTGAAATCACGATCGTGCTCGATTGCGACGTCCTGCAGGCCGACGGCGGTACCCGCACCGCGGCGATCACCGGCGCGTACGTCGCGCTGGCCGACGCCATCCGCTACGCCCGGGAAAACAAGATGCTGGCCCGCAACGCCCAGCCGCTGGTCGATACCATCGCGGCCGTCTCGGTCGGCATCATCGACGGTGTGCCGATGCTGGACCTGCCCTACGTGGAGGACGTCCGGGCCGAGACGGACATGAACGTCGTGGTGACGGGCTCGGGCAAGTTTGTTGAAGTCCAGGGCACCGCCGAGGGCGCACCCTTCGATCGGGACGAGCTGAATAAGCTCCTGGACCTGGCCCTGATGGGCACGGAACAGCTCGCCGCCATCCAGCGCGACACGCTGGCGGAAGCCCCGTGACAGGTGCGCCGGGGCCGCGGCTCGTTCTCGCCACGCACAACCAAGGCAAACTCCGGGAGCTCCGCGAACTCCTGCGCGGCCAGGTGCCCGGACTCGACGTCGATACCCAGGTCGTGGACGCCGGGGCGGTCGGCGCTCCGGACGTCACGGAAACCGGGGTGACGTTTGCCGAGAACTCGCTGCTCAAGGCCCGGGCCGTGGCGGCGGCGACAGGCCTCGTGGCGATCGCCGACGACTCCGGCCTCGCCGTCGACGTGCTCGGCGGCGCGCCGGGAATCTTCTCGGCCCGCTGGGCCGGACGGCACGGGGACGACGCCGCCAACCTGCAGCTGCTGCTGGCGCAGCTGGCCGATGTGCCCGACGAGCACCGGGGCGCGGCGTTCATCTGCGCCGCCGCCCTTGCCGTGCCCGGTGATGCGCCGGAAGGCGGGCGGACAGTGGTGGAATACGGGCAACTGGAGGGAACCCTGCTGCGCGCACCCCGCGGCGACGGCGGCTTCGGCTACGACCCCGTGCTTCAGCCGCGCGGCCTGGACCGCAGCTGCGCCGAGCTGAGCCCCGCGGAGAAGAACGGGATCAGCCACCGCGGCCAGGCCTTCCGGGCCCTGCTTCCGGCGATCGTGGAGGCCCTGGCTGGCCGCTAGCCGCCCGGCGGGCCGCGCCTGGACGACGGAAGGCGCCCCATCCTGTGGGGCGCCTTCCGTTATCTGGTCGCTGTGTTGGGCCGTGCCGGGTCCCTAGGGGGTCTGGCGTTCTTCTTCGGGCTCGTGCTCCTCGATGAACTCATCCACGACGTCCGTGCCGTACTTTTCGGCCTGGCGCTTCGCGATGAAGCCGCGGATGACCTCGATGCCGATCGGGATGACGGAGACCAGGACGATGATGATGAAGATGATGTCCAGGTTTTCCCGGACCCACGGGACCCTGTCGCCCAGGAGGTACCCCAGCAGGGTCACGCCGCCGCCCCACAGGACCGCGCCGATGACGTTGAAGAGGAAGAACTTGGGCTTGCTCATCTGGGCGACGCCGACGATCACCGGGACGAAGGTACGGATGATCGGCACGAAGCGGGCCAGGATCAGGGCCTTGCCGCCGTGCTTTTCGAAGAACGCGTGGGCCTTTTCCACGTTTTCGCGCTTGAACAGCTTCGAGTCGGGTTTATTGAAGATCGCGGGGCCGGCCTTGGAGCCAATCAGGTAGCCCGTCTGGTTGCCGATGATCGCGGACACCATGATCAGTGCGGCGAAGGCCCAGATATTGAATTTGATGGTTTCCGTCGCCACGAGGAGACCGGCTGTGAACAGCAGCGAGTCGCCCGGCAGGAAGAATCCGATCAGCAGCCCGGTTTCCGCGAAGACGATGCCGCAGACCAGGAGCACAACCCATGGCGCCAGGGCCGGGTCGGCCAGGAAGACCTGCGGGTCGAGCCATTCCGGGAGGAGGGAGGACAGGTGGGGTTGCACCGGTCCGGCGCCCCCGAGGGCAGAGACGGCCAGGTCACTCATTGCTATAACATTCACCCGTTAAGGGTACTGGACCGCCGCCGTCGGGCAATCGGCTCCGCGCCGGACGCTCAGCGGCGGCTCAGGATGCGGCCGGGCGGACCATCAGACGGTAAAGTTGACCCGTGGGTTTGGACTTTACGGCGATCGACTTTGAGACCGCGAATGGCTTCCGGGGATCACCGTGCGCCGTCGGCCTGACCAAGGTCCGCGGCGGCGTGGTCGTCGAGGAGGCATCGTGGCTGATGCGTCCGCCGGAAAACCACGACACCTTCGACCACCACAACGTCCGGATCCACGGCATCCGGCCGGACCGGGTGGCGGGGCTTCCCCGGTTCGGCGAACTGTTTCCGGAAATCGGGGCCTTCATCGGAGGCGATGTCCTGGCCGCGCACAACGCCGCTTTTGATCTGGGCGTGATCCGCTCCGGGCTGGAGGTCTCCGGACTGGCCGGGCCCGCCTACGACTACGTCTGCACGGTCATGCTGTCCCGGCGCTGCTACTCGCTCGTCTCCAATTCCCTGCCGTATGCGGCCGAGGAAGCCGGTGTGCCGCTGCTGAACCACCACGACGCGGCCGAAGACGCCCGCGCGTGCGCCGGCATCCTGATCGATATTGCCGCGCGCAACGGGGCGGGCAGCATCGCCGAACTCTTCCTTTCCCTGGGGCTGAAGGTTTCCCGCCAGGCGGCGTTCGATCCGCGGCGCGACGCGCTGTCCAAAGCCACGCAGTCGGCGCTGGCCGCGCTTTCGGGCGGGGCCGCCGCGCCCGCTGCCCGGGCGTTCGTCCCGGGCTGGCCGGAAGAGGGAGCCAACCCTGAGCCCAACGCCGCCGCCGCCCCGGACCACCCGCTGTTCGGCCAGACGGTCGTCTTCACCGGCGAACTGGCGATTCCCCGGACCGAAGCGAAGATCCGTTCCGCGGAACTCGGCGCCCGGACCGAAAGCAGGGTCACCGCCCGGACGACTGTCCTGGTGGTGGGGGACGGGTTCGACGCCGCTGATCTGCGTTCGGGCCGGCTCACCGGCAAGGCCCGCCGGGTCCTGGAACTGCACGACCGCGGGCAGCGGATCGAGGTGCTGTCGGAGGGCGAGTTCCTGCAGATGGTCGGCGGCCACCTGGCAGCGGCCGCCCCGGCCTGACGTCATACGGCGCAACAATCATTTCCCCGACCGTGCGGGGGCTTCTAGCCTTGGTTGATGAGCAAACTGATGGGTGCCAAGGCCCCGGCCCCGGCCGCGCAGGGCGGCATCAACTGGGGACGGGTGTTCGCGTTCCCCAACCCGGTCAACGAGTATGCCGCACGGATCACCGCCGCCCTCGTGGTGGCGCTGTCCGCGGTGACGCTGCTGACGGGTTCCGGCTGGGGGCTGGCCGTGATCGCCGCGGGGTTCTGGCTGCGCGTCCTGTTCGGCCCGCGGTACTCGCCGCTCGCTTTACTCTCCGTGAAGGTGCTGACCCCCTGGCTGGGACGCACCCGCCTCGTCCCGGGACCGCCCAAACGCTTCGCCCAGGGCATCGGCGCCGCCATGTCCACGGCCGCTGCCGTGCTGTTCGCGTTCGGCGCCGCCCCGGTGGCCTGGATCCTGCTCGGCGTCCTGATCATCGCCGCCTCGCTGGAGGCCTTCGCCGGCTTCTGCCTGGGCTGCACCATCTTCGGCTTCCTGCAGCGCCGCGGCCTCATTCCCGAGGACGTCTGCGAAGCCTGCAACAACATCTCGCTCCGGCGCGGCTAGTACACCCCGGCCGGCCGCGGCACTCCGGGCGGCGTCCGGTCAGGCGCCGGTGACGGCCGCGAGCCTGCCGGCAAGACCGCGGATGACCTCCGCACCGTCCAGTGCCTCAAGCCACGGCGCCGGCAGGCCTTCCTCGCCATAGAACGTCCCCAGGATGCTCCCGGTGATGGCGGCGGTGGCATCGCTGCTGCCGCTGTGATTGACCGCGACGGCGAGCGCCGAGCGGACATGCTCCCCGGCGCCCTCGCCCTCGGCCCCGGCAGCAGGCCCCGCCGGCGCTGTGGCCAGCACCGCGTAGAGGGCGACGGCGAGCGCCTGCTCGGCGGTGCCGTCCCCGCCCAATTCCCGGACCAGCTCCTCCGGGGTGAGCAGCCGGGGCCCGCCCTGCTGCGGGGTCCCGCTGCCGTCATCCGGGCCGCTCAGCCGCAAGGCCGCCGCCAGCTGCGCGAGCAGAGCATCGTCCGGTGCCTCGCCCCGGCCCAGCGGCTCCTCCCGCAGGTGCCGCAGCGCGGACTCCGCAGCCTCCCGCGGCGCCAGCCCCGCTGCCATGGCCTGGATCAGCAGGCTGAAGATCCCCGCAGCCTGGCGCGCCGCGGGGTGGCCGTGGGTCAAGGCTGCCGCATCCGCGCTGAGCTTGTAGACCGTCGCCGGCTCGATATGCGGGATAAGGCCGAACGGGGCCGAGCGGGCCACGGTGCCGCTGCCGTTCAGGCCCGGATTCACGGGCCGCAGGACCGTGCCCATCTCCCCGGTCGCCAGGCCGGTCAGGCAGGCCTCATCCGGTGATCGGCGGTGCTTCAGGGCTGCGTTCGAGTCGATCCAACGCGGCGGCTGCGCCGGCGCCGACGGCGGGACCGGGACGCCCTGGGTGGCGAGCCAGCGCAGGTACGCGAGCCACACACAGGCGTTGATGTCCGCCGCCACGCCGTCGTTGGCCCATTCGAGCGCCTCAAGGAGGCCATCGGCGGTGTACAGCATCAGCTGGGT
>JBFGBS010000071.1:0-8058 GCA_041567475.1 Arthrobacter sp. | reverse complement strand
GTCTTGTCCTCGGACCGTCCGGGCTACTGATGGAAGGGTCAATGATGGCCGGGCGGGGACGCCCGTGGGGAGGGGATCCGGGCGGGGCTCCGCGTCCCGCCGCTCCGGCCGATGACGGCATGCTCAGGATCCGTGGCGGGGTGGGGGGTCTGAGCTTTCAGTTTGAGGAACTACTGGCCGGGGCCGCGGCCCTCGACGGCGTGGTGCGGCAGCTGGCAACAGTGGAAAGCGAGGCGGAAGCGCTGCGACGTGCGCTCTTCCCGTATCAGTTCGACTCCTACGCGAGCGGCAGCGATGCGATCATCGCCGTGGGGGAGGGAGGGCAAGCGGTTGTCCGGGTCCGGTCCGGGCTGGAGCGCCTCACCCGCGAGGTCAGGGCGAGCCACCGGGAGTACGAGTTCACGGAGGCCGGGAACGCCCTGCTCTTTCGCATGGGCCTGCCCGGGGCCGTGCCGTTCAGCACGGATAACGGCGGGTGGGGCCCGCTGTTCGGGGCGTCTTCGGGTTCCGTGCGCGACGCGCTGGAGCGGGGAATCGCCGGTGCACCGTTGCGGCTGGCCTTGCTGCTGGGGGTTCCGGCGCCGGCCGCCGGGGTGGTGGGGGCGCTCAGCGGGCCCACCGATGTCCGCCGCATCGTCCGGGAGGTGACGGCGGCACCGGGCTTGGGTCATCTGCGGCCCCGGCCGGTGGGCATCGTCGGGATGGAGACCAGGACCGGGGACGTGGATCTCACCCCGGCCGGGCTGTTGCAGCGCGCCGGCGACGTGGGCCGGACGAGCGGAGACATCGAATTGCTGAGCGTGGGAACAGCCGCGCAGCGGTCATGGGTGGTGGTGATCCCCGGTACCCAGCCGGACGGCGTGCCTGCGGGAACCAACCCTTTTGACACCGGGGGCATCGCCGAAGGGCTGGGCTACGGCTCGGCGGAGACTTCGGCGGCGATCCGGCACGCACTCCGGGAAGCCGGGGCCCAGACGGGCGATCCCGTGGCCGCCGTCGGCTACAGCCAGGGCGGCATCCACGCCATGAACCTGAGTCAGGACCCGGCATTCATGGCGGACTTCGAGCTGAAATTCGTCCTCACCGCAGGATCTCCGGTGGGAGCCATCGAGCCCGCGCCGGGGGTCAGCAGCCTGCACCTCGAGCACGAGCATGACTGGGTACCGGGCGCGGACGGGTCGCCCAATGCCGATACCAGGGACCGGGTCACCGTCACGCTGACCAATCAACTGGAGCTGCCCCCCTGGCAGGATTTCGGTCTTGGGCCGGGTCACCGGCTGACGAACTATGCAGCGGGAGCCGCAGCAGTCTCGGCCAGTGCTGACCCTTCCCTGCAGGCGTCAACGGCCGCCCTGGCCGCCGTGGTCGGTGCCGGGGGAGCCGCGACCGTGACCAGGGTTTCGCTCCGGCGCGAAGCGTTGCCGCGGACAGTGTCTGCCCGCCCGGCGCCGCCGTCCCGGGGCCGGGCGCCTAGCGTACCCGGGCGCCGGGCAGCCAGCTGACCAGGAGCGATACCACCGAAATGATGATGGAAGCCAGAATTGCCGTCCAGAAGAACGAGTCCACGGTGAAGTGCACCGGGGTGTAGGTGCTCAGCCACGCCGTCAGGGAAAGCATTGCCGCATTGATAATGACCGTGAAGAGCCCGAGGGTCAGGATTGTGAGCGGGAGGGACAGGAGGTTGACCAACGGACGCACAAAGGCGTTTACCACGCCGAAGATCAGCCCGACGAACAGATACGCCACCACGATCCCCAGGGTGTCCGTGCCTTGGGTGATGCCGCTGCCGGCCACGGCCCCTGTCGTGGCGGACGTCGAGATTTCCAGCCCGGGGAGGAGCCAGCTCGCGATCCACAAGGCCAGCCCGTTGATAATGACCCGTACGGCGAAAGAGCGCATGGGCTTATGCTGTCATATCCTCCGGAGCCGAAAGGAACCGGAGAAGTAGGCTAAGGGGCATGACTTCATCAGAGCACTCCGCCGGGGAAATCAGGCCGCGTCCGGTCGTGGACCGCCTCCCCCGGTACGCCGCCGGAAAACCGCCCGCCCCCGTCGAGGGCCTGGTCAGCTACAAGCTGTCCTCGAACGAAAACCCGTTGCCGCCGATTCCCGCAGTGCAGCAGGCCATCGCGGCGCAGACCGACTTCAACCGCTACCCGGACCCCCTGAGCAGCAGGCTGCGTTCGGCCCTCGCGGAGTTCCTGAACGTTCCCGCGGAGGACATCGTCACCGGTGCCGGCAGCCTCGGCGCACTGAACCAGCTGCTGGCGACCTTCGCCGGGCAGAACGAGGACGGCAAGGCCGATGAAGTCATCTACGCCTGGCGGTCCTTCGAGGCCTATCCCATCTGCGTGGGCCTGGCCGGGGCAGAGAGCATCCGGATTCCGCTGACCAGCGACGGACGGCACGACCTCGACGCCATGGCCGCAGCCGTGTCGGCACGGACCCGGCTGATCCTGCTGTGTACGCCGAATAACCCCACCGGACCAATCCTCACCACCGAGGAAACCGAACGGTTCATCAAGTCCGTCCCGTCCGACGTCGTCGTGGTGATCGACGAGGCGTACCAGGAGTTCGTGCGCGACTCCGAGGCGGTCGATGGCCTCGCCATGTACCGGAAATATCCCAATGTTGTGGTGCTGCGGACCTTCTCGAAGGCACACGGACTCGCGGGCCTGCGGGTGGGTTACAGCGTCTCCGGCCCGGAACTGACCCAGCACCTGCGTGTCACGGCCACCCCGTTTGCGGTGTCCCAGATTGCCGAGACGGCCGCCGTCACTTCCCTCGCCCACTTCGACGAGGTTGTAGAAAGGGTACAAAGCCTGGTGGATGAACGGGACCGCGTCACGGCCCGGCTGCGTGAGCTCGGCTGGTTCGTCCCGGAGGCGCAGGGGAATTTCGTCTGGCTGGGCCTCGGCTCCGACAGTGCCGAATTCGCGGCGCTGGCCGCGGAGCGCGCACTCTCCGTCCGGGCCTTCGGGGACGAGGGTGTCCGGGTCAGCATCGGCGAGGCCGACGCCAATACCCGGTTCCTGGAATTGTGTGCACTCTACACAAAACCACCGCGGCGATCCTAGTGCTTAACATGACGCCCTCAGGCGGGCGGCTGCGGATAAAGTAAAGACCAGTAAGCCAAAATATATGCCGCCCCCGGATTGCATTACCCGCACGGCATATATCCCAGCGATTGCAGCGCATTCGGATGCGGCAAGCAAGGAGACGGTATGGGCGCCACACATTTGCCCGCTACCGAGTTCGACGGAACCGGCCTCGACGACCAGCGGGAGGCCGCCGCGGAAGCCCGCATGGGCGGCCCCGGCACGCCCATGGTCCAGTTGCTCGGTCCCGATGGCACCCTCGGGACGGATCCGGTCTTCTCGGACTACGCCCGGCGGCTCGACGCGGAAAAACTGCGCGGCTTCTATGCCGACATGGCAGCCATCCGCCGGTTCGACCAGGAAGCGACGGCCCTGCAACGGCAGGGGCAGCTGGCGCTCTGGGTCCCGCTGACCGGACAGGAAGCGGCCCAGATCGGCTCCGGCCGCGCCAGCCAGCCGCAGGATTACATCTTCCCCACCTACCGTGAACACGGCGTGGCGCTGACCCGCAACGTGGACCTGGCCGAGCTGCTGCGCCAGTTCCGCGGCGTGTCCAACGGCGGCTGGAATCCCAAGGAAACCAACTTCCACCTCTATACGCTGGTGCTCGCCGCGCAGACCCCGCACGCCGTCGGGTACGCCATGGGCATCCAGCGCGACCAGAAATCTGCGGCCGCCGCCGCGGACCAGGGCGCAGGCCACGTGTCGGAGCCCAAAGCCGCCGTTATGGTCTATTTCGGCGACGGGGCCAGCTCCGAAGGTGATGTCCACGAATCCATGGTGTTTGCCTCCTCCTACAATGCTCCGGTGGTGTTCTTCTGCCAGAACAACCACTGGGCCATTTCCGTCCCCACCTCGGTGCAGACCCGGATCCCGCTGTCCAACCGGGCCAAGGGCTACGGCTTCCCGGGCATCCGGGTTGACGGCAACGACGTGATCGCCGTGCACGCCGTCACCGAGTGGGCCCTGGAACATGCCCGCGAGGGCAAGGGCCCGGTGCTGATCGAGGCCTTCACCTACCGCGTCGGCGCCCACACCACGGCCGACGATCCCACCAAATACCGCGGATCCGCCGAGGAAACCGCGTGGCGGGCGAAGGATCCACTGGAGCGCCTGGAAAAGTACCTCCGCGCCGAGAACCTGGCCGACGATGCGTTCTTCGCAGAGGTCAAGGCCGCCGGCGACGAGCTCGCAGCTTACGTCCGCAAGACGACCTATGACCTGGAAACCCCTGACATCCGGACGGCCTTCGCCAACACCTACGTCGAAGCCCACCCGCTGGTTGCCGAAGAACTGGCCTGGTTCGAGGAATACAGCGCCGGATTCGCCGATCAGGCCACCGCCGACCAGGCCGACGCAGGGGCAGCCAACTGATGACCACCATGACTATCGCCAAGGCCATCAATGAAGGCCTGCGCGCAACGCTGACGAATAACCCGCGCTCCCTCCTGATGGGTGAAGACATCGGCCCGCTCGGCGGCGTCTACCGCGTCACTGACGGGCTCATCAACGAATTCGGCCCCGACCGCGTGGTGGACACGCCGCTGGCCGAATCGGGCATCATCGGCACGGCGATCGGACTGTCCCTCGCCGGCTACCAGCCCGTCTGCGAAATCCAGTTCGACGGCTTCGTCTTCCCGGGCTTCAACCAGATCACGACGCAGCTGGCCAAGATGCACGCCCGCAGCAACGGCAACCTCACCGTTCCCGTCGTCATCCGCATTCCCTACGGAGGCGGCATCGGCTCCATCGAACACCACTCGGAATCACCCGAGGCTCTTTTCGCGCACACCGCCGGCCTGCGCATCATCACGCCCTCCAACCCGCACGATGCCTATTGGATGATCCAGCAGGCCGTCGACTGCCAGGATCCCGTGATCGTCTTCGAACCCAAGCGCCGCTACTGGCTCAAGGGCGAGGTGGACACCGAGTCGCCCGGCAGGTCCGCGGATCCGTTCAAGGCCCACGTGCTGCGCGAAGGCACGGACGCCACCGTTGTGGTCTACGGCCCGCTGGTGCCCGTCGCGTTGGCTGCGGCCAATGCCGCCGCCGAGGACGGTCAAAGTGTTGAAGTGATCGACCTGCGCTCCATCTCCCCGATCGACTTCGACACCATCACCGAATCCGTGAAGAAGACAGGCCGGCTCATCGTTGCCCACGAAGCACCCACCTTCGGCGGCATTGGCGGCGAGATCGCCGCGCGCATCAGCGAACGGGCGTTCCACTCGCTCGAGGCGCCCGTCATCCGCGTCGGCGGCTTCCACATGCCCTACCCCGTCGCCAAGGTCGAAGAAGACTACCTGCCGGACATCGACCGCATCCTTGAGGCCCTCGAACGTGCCCTTGCGTACTGACAACCGGCCAGCTGATTACGACGTTCGAAACCGAGGACCCCATGACGCTTAACAAGTTCACTCTCCCCGACGTCGGCGAAGGACTCACCGAGGCCGAGATCGTCTCGTGGAAGGTCAAAGCCGGCGATACCGTCGCCATCAACGACGTCATCTGCGAAATCGAGACCGCCAAGTCCCTCGTGGAATTGCCCTCGCCGTTCGCCGGCACTGTCACGGAACTGCTGGTTCCCGAGGGGGTAACGGTTGAAGTCGGAACGCCGATCATCAGTGTGACGGACGCGGTGGAAGCCGCCCCGAAGGCCGCCGCGCCAGCACCCGCGCCGGCGGCTGAGCTTCCCCTGTACGGGAAGCTGGAGGTGCAGACTTCCGACGCCGGCGGGCCTGCCAGCGGCCCGCTCGTAGGCTCCGGTCCCAAGGCGGACGCCGTGAAGCGCCGCCCGCGGCTGGCCGCCACGCCGCCCGCCGTGCCGTCTGCCGGGCCGGCCACGCCGGTGCCGCCGGCCGCCGCCGGCGCGGCGGCCGGAATCCCGGCGGCAGTCGAGAGCCACGACATCTGGATCAGCCCGGCGGCCAGCGCCGAAGCGGACACTCCGGCCGGACAGCCGGAGCGTCCCACCCTCGGCGGCGCCATCACCGGGCTGGTCAACAAAGTCCTGGCCAAGCCGCCGGTGCGCAAGATCGCCCGCGACCTCGGCATTGACCTGGCAGATGTCATCCCCACCGGAGCCCGCGGCGAAGTCACGCGGGAAGACCTGGTGAGCTACCAGGCCCAACGAGACGCCGAAGTGGACCAGGCGGACTCCTTCTGGGGCAAGTCCGGTCGCCCGCAGGAGCACCGGATCGAACGGATCCCCGTGAAGGGCGTGCGCAAGGCCACGGCCAAGGCCATGGTCGAATCGGCCTTCGCCGCACCCCACGTGAGCATCTTCGTCGACGTCGACGCCAGCCGCACGATGGAATTCGTCAAGCGGCTCAAGGCCTCCCGGGACTTTGAGGGCATCAAGGTCTCGCCGCTGCTGATCCTGGCGAAGGCCGTGATCTGGGCCGCGGCCCGAAACCCGAGCGTCAACGCCACCTGGGTGGACAACCCGGACGGCAGCGATTCCGCCGAGATCCATGTCAAGCACTTCATGAACCTGGGCATCGCCGCCGCCACGCCGCGCGGACTGATGGTTCCCAACATCAAGAACGCCCAAGACCTCTCGCTCAAGGAACTGGCCCTGGCCCTGAACGACCTGGCCGTGACGGCCCGGGCGGGGAAGACGCAGCCGGCGCAGATGCAGGGCGGCACCCTGACGGTGACGAACATCGGTGCCCTCGGCATCGACACCGGCACTCCGATCATCAACCCGGGCGAGGTCGCGATCGTGGCCTTCGGCACCATCAAGCAGAAGCCGTGGGTCCTCGACGGGGAGGTCATTCCGCGCTGGATCACGACGCTGGGTGGTTCCTTCGATCACCGGGTTGTGGACGGGGACCTCTCGGCCCGGTTTATGGCCGACGTCGCCGCAATCCTCGAGGAACCCGCTCTCCTGCTGGACTGACAGCGGAAGAATCGGGCTGCCTGAGCCGGTCCGGCGGCCTGCGGGGGCTAGAGTTGCACCAACCCGCCGGTCCGGCGGTCGCGGATCAAAGGAGATGTGCGTGTTCTCAAGCCCCTTCCCCGACGTCGATATCCCCAACGTCAGCATCTATGAATATCTCTTCGGGGGCCTTACCGGGGCGGAGCTGGACCGAACCGCCGTCGTGGACGGCGCCAGCGGAAGCCAGACCACCTACCGGGAGCTGACTGCCCAAATCGACGCCGTGGCCGGAGCGGTGGCGGCCCGGGGACTGGGCGTTCACGGGGTCGCCGCGGTCCTGTGCCCGAACATCCCCGCCTTTCCGGTGCTTTTCCACGGCCTGTTGCGGGCCGGCGCCACAATCACCACGATCAACTCGCTGTACACCGCGGATGAAATCGAACACCAGCTCACCGACGCGGGAGCCGGCTGGTTGTTCACCATCTCGGCGTTGCTGCCGGCCGCGCGCGAGGCAGCCGACCGGGCGGGCATCCCGGCCGAGCGGCTGGTGGTGCTCGACGGCGCCGACGGCCACCCGTCCTTGCGGGATCTCCTCGCCGCGGGAGCGCCCGCCCCGGACGTGACATTCGATCCTGCGACCCACGTCGCGGTGATGCCGTATTCCTCCGGCACCACCGGCCGGCCCAAAGGCGTGCTGCTCAGCCACCGCAACCTGGTGGCGAATGTTGAGCAGTCCCGCGGGCTGCTGGCCGTGGGACCCGAGGACCGCGTCCTGGCGCTCCTGCCGTTCTTCCACATCTACGGAATGACCGTGCTCCTGAACCTGGCGTTCCGGCAGCGGGCCCGGCTGGTCACCATGGCCAAATTCGACCTGGCCGAGTTCCTGCGGATCGTCCAGGAGCGCCGCTGCAGCTATCTGTTCATCGCCCCGCCGCTGGCCGTGGCGCTCTCCAAACACCCGATGGTCGACGAGTACGACCTCAGTTCCGTGCACACCACACTCTCCGGAGCGGCGCCGTTGGACGGCGAACTCGGGACCCGGCTGGCCGAACGCCTCAACTGCCAGGTGCTGCAGGGCTACGG
>JBFGBS010000070.1:0-8117 GCA_041567475.1 Arthrobacter sp. | reverse complement strand
TGCGGGGTGAACGTTGGCTCGTCGCGGACCGGAGTGAGATTGATGGACGTGGTCTCCGAAGCTTTCACTCCACCCGTGCCGAATCCATCACCGGTGTCGCTGTGTTCGTTCCCAAACATTGAGTCCTCCTCATTCGTTGCAGGTGTCCCCCCTGCAAACAACGCATGCTGCCCGGGAGACCTGCTGTCCCCGGCGTCCGGTCCCGCGGCAAGGCGCTGGAGGGTGTTCATGGTGAACCCCAACGCCAGCACCCGGCCCGATCGACCTTGTTCCTTTAGCCTACCTGTTGTTCGTACTCTGCCGCACTGAGCAGGGACTCGACGGCGTCAGCTTCGGCAAGCTTGATCTCCAGCAGCCAGCCCTCGCCGTACGGATCGGAATTGATCAGGGCCGAATCCGAATCCAGCGCCTCGTTACGGGCGACCACCTCGCCCGTCACGGGCGCGTAAATGTCGCTGACGCTTTTCGTGGATTCGACCTCGCCGACGACGTCGTTGGCCTTGATGCTGGTACCGACCTCGGGCATCTGGGCGTAGACCACATCCCCGAGCGCATCCTGGGCGAAATCGGTGATACCCACACGCACCACCCCGTCTGCATTCGGGGCAGTCACCCATTCGTGTTCCGCGGTGTAGGACAGCTCTTCGGGAATGATGCTCATGACGGGCCTTTCCTCGGGTCAATCACTGATTGGCGACGGCGGTCAATTGTTCTGTCCGCCGCTGAAAGTATAGGCCGATCGATAGGGGTCCGGGGAACAAAAAACCCCGCCATTGCCCGAATCGGGAATGGCGGGGTTTTCTTTATGGTCGGGCTGACAGGATTTGAACCTGCGACCCCCTGACCCCCAGTCAGGTGCGCTACCAAGCTGCGCTACAGCCCGCTGGTCCCGCCGTTCTCCGCTTCGAAGTGGAGCTGGTATTTCTCCAGCATTTCCTTCCAAGCAGTCCGGCCGAACCACCTCCAAAAGCTTACACGATTCCGGAGGGTGCCGGTGACACTTTGCAGTGCCACCGGCCCGGTGTGTCCGATTTAACGTTTCTTGCCACGCTTTTCACGCACGCGCATGTTGACTTCGATCGGCGTTCCCTCGAAGCCGAAAGTTTCGCGGAGCCGGCGCGTGATGAAGCGGCGGTAGCCCGGGTCGAGGAAGCCGGTGGTGAAGAGCACGAACTTCGGCGGCCGGCTGGAAGCCTGGGTGCCGAACAGGATGCGGGGCTGCTTGCCACCGCGGACCGGGTGCGGGTGGGCAGCCACAAGCTCGCCAAGGAAAGCATTGAGGCGTCCGGTCGGGATGCGCCGGTCCCAGCTTTCCAGGGCGATGTCCAGTGCCGGGACAAGCCGGTCCTTGTGCCAGCCGGTCTTGGCCGAGATGTTGACCCGCGGCGCCCAGGCGACGTGCGCCAGGTCCTGTCCGATCTCCCGTTCCAGGTAGGAGCGGCGTTCGTCGTCGAGCAGGTCCCACTTGTTGAACGCGAGAACCAGGGCACGGCCGGATTCGATGGCCAGCTGGAGGATGCGGACATCCTGTTCGCTGAGCACCTCGTCCACGGCGAGCAGTACGACGGCGACCTCCGCCTTTTCGAGCGCACTCTGGGTCCGCAGCGAGGCGTAGAAGTCGGCGCCCTGCGCCATGTGCTGGCGCCTGCGGATACCGGCGGTGTCAACGAAGCGCCACGTGCGCCCGCCGAGTTCGATGAACTCATCCACCGGATCACGGGTGGTGCCGGCGGTGTTGTCCACGACGACGCGCTCGGAACCGGCCAGTTTGTTCAGCAGCGAGGACTTGCCCACGTTCGGACGACCGATCAGGGCGATCCGGCGCGGACCGCCGGAGCGCTCCACGCCATCGATCGTGGAGAACTCGGGAAGCGTGTCCATCACGTGGTCCAGGAGGTCCGCGACGCCGCGGCCGTGCAGGGCCGAGACCGGGTACGGCTCGCCGAAGCCGAGGCCCCAGAGCGTTGCCGAATCGGCTTCCTGCGCAAAGTCGTCCACCTTGTTGGCCACCATGATGACCGGCTTTTTGGACTTGCGGAGCATCTTCATGACGCCCTCGTCCGTGGCCGTCGCGCCGACGGCGGAGTCAACGACGAACAAGACGGCGTCCGCGAGTTCCACGGCCATCTCGGCCTGCTCGGCGACGCGGGCGTGGATACCGCGGGCATCGTGCTCCCAGCCGCCGGTATCAACAACCGTGAAGTTCCGGCCGTTCCAGGTGGCCGAGTACATCACCCGGTCACGCGTGACGCCGGGGGTGTCTTCCACGACAGCCTCCCGGCGGCCGAGGATCCGGTTCACCAGCGTGGATTTGCCGACGTTGGGCCGGCCGATGATGGCCAGGACCGGGTCCAGCTTGACGGGACCATCGAAGTCCTCGTCGTCGTACTCGCCGCTCAGGAGTGCGGCGTCCTCCTCGTCCAGCTCGTAGTCGTCGAGGCCGGCGCGGAGGGAGGCTGCACGGAGTTCCGCCTCGTCATCGTCCAGGGCGGCAAGGTTTTCGGCCACCTGGTCCGTGCCGGTGGGCGTGTATTCGTCTTCGCCGGCGCCAAATTTGCCGGAGGTTTGAGTCGTATCGCTCATTGCACTTTCCTTAGGTGGTGATCTGCCGGCGTCCCGGCTACAGCTTTGTGACGTTCGTGCGGGGAATCCGCGGCGGGCAGCGACTGCCCGGTTCGTTCAATTGAGTCCTGGACATGGCGCGCCAACGCGGCACGGATCTCGGTTCCCGCCCTGTCCATTGAAACACGCCCGGTCTCGCCGGGCCTGCGGCCGATATTGAGGGCCGCACCAAAACTGACGTGGAACCGCCGCCGCAGCGGCGGCACCACATCGACGTGCTCGGCGCCGATCCTGGTCCCGAGGATGGAAACCGGGACTACAGTCGCCCCGGTGTGGAGCGCCAGCCAGGCGACGCCGTTGTTGATCGCGGCTGCTTCGCCGCTCCCCCGGGTTCCCTCGGGAAGGATTCCGACGCAGCGGCCGGCGTCGAGCAGGCTCTTCGCGGTGGCCAGGGCCGTGCGGTCACCTGCGCGGTCGACCGGGAGCTGTCCGGATGCGCTGAGCACCCGTCCGAGGAATCCGGCAAACATCTCCTTCTTGACGAGGATGTGCATGGCCCGCGGTGCGGCCCCGAACATCACCGGCCCGTCGAGCAGGCTGATGTGGTTGCCGGCGAAGATGACCGGTCCGGCAGCCGGGACATTGGACCGCCCGAACACCGAAGTCCGGTAGAGGACGTGGTCCAGCGTCCAGCCCACGGGGCGGCTCCACAGGGTGGTCCAGCGGGCCGGCAGGGCCGGAACGGTTGCGGCGCGCCCCTCAGTCACGCGTGACAGCCCGGTGGTTGATGATGCGGTCCACAATCTCCAGGGCGGCTTCTACGGTCCCTTCGAAGTCCAGGTCCGAGGAGTCGAGGGTGACGACGCCGTCGGCCGCCCTCGTGAAATTCACTACCGTGGAGTCCTTGGCATCGCGTTGCG
Organism: Arthrobacter sp.; assembly: GCA_041567475.1. Classification (GTDB taxonomy): domain Bacteria; phylum Actinomycetota; class Actinomycetes; order Actinomycetales; family Micrococcaceae; genus Arthrobacter. The sequence goes on along the minus strand of JBFGBS010000070.1, from coordinate 4,635 downwards.
TGACCTGGGCGGCAAGCTGCTCGGCAGTCTGGCCGCCGCCGAGCTGAATACCGCGGCGGCGCAGCCGGGCCTCCTCGCTGGCCGTCAGCAGCATCCGCACCTCGGCCTGGGGCACAACCACCGTGGTGATGTCCCGGCCTTCGACCACGATGCGCCGGTGATGCCGTTCGATGAGTTCACGCTGCCGGCGGATCAGCTCGGTCCGGGCGCCGAGGGTCGTGGCGATGGAGCTCACTGCGGCCGAAATCGACGGCTCACGGATCGCCTGGGTGACGTCGACGCCGCCCACCCGGACGTATTCCTCCAGCGGGCTGGTGCTGACCTCGAGCGGGAGGCTCTCGGAGGCGGCCTCGACAGCCGACGCGTCCGTGAGGTCGATACCGGACTCGAGGCAGTACCAGGTCAGGGCCCGGTACATGGCGCCGGTGTCGAGATAGGCCAGGTGCAGCCTGTGTGCGACTTCCTTGCTGACACTGGATTTGCCCGATCCTGAAGGCCCGTCGATCGCGACGACGAGGGGCTTGCCGGGGCGAACAATGTCCACCGATTCAATCAGTTCCTGGGTCATTACTGGAGTACCCGCCATCCACGGTCGTTGAGGGCTTCTATGAGGAGGTCGTGCTTGTTGGGCAGGACGGACAATTCCACCATGCCGACGTTCTGTCCCGAGGAATGGTCCAGCCGGAGATCCTCCAGGTTGACCCCGATCTCGCCGATCTCCGTCAGGAGCCGGGCGATCTGGCCCGGGGTGTCATCCACCAGGACCGTCAGCCAGGAGTAGGCCTGCGGCGGTCCGCCGTGCTTGCCCGGAATCCGGGCCTGCCCGGCGTTTCCTTCGCTGATCAGCTGGGCAAGGTCGAGCCGCGCGCCGGGCGCCGTCGGATTTTCGAGGGTGCCGATCAGCCGGTTCAGGTCTTCCCGCACCCCGTGCAGGATCCTGACCACCTTGGCCGCGTTCCCGCCCAGGATCTGGACCCAAAGCGTGGGATCGCTGGCCGCGATCCTGGTGACATCGCGCAGGCCGTTTCCGGCCAGGGAGAGTGCGTGCAGGGCAGTGCCCTGCAGCCGGCTGGCCAGGAGGGAAGACATCACCTGGGGCAGATGTGACACCAGGGCTACGGCTTCGTCGTGTTCGTCGGCGCTGAACTCGGAGACAACGGCGCCAAGGTCCGCGGCCAGCGCACGCGCTGCCCGCAACGCTTCGGGGAGCGTTTCTTCGGCGGGGCAAAGCACCCACGGCATGGACGTGAACAGCTCGCCGCGGGCCGCCACGGGACCGGACTTTTCGCGGCCGGCCATCGGGTGCGTCCCGACATACCGGCCAAGGTCTGCCCCGCGGTGACGGAGTTCGGCGAGGATGCCGGCTTTGACGCTGGCAATGTCGACGACGACGGCCTCCGGATAGTCGCCGAGTGCCTTCGCCACCACATCGGCGGTGACGTCCGGCGGTGCGGCGACAACAACGAGTTCCGGCTGCTCCCCTTCGAGGCGCGCCAACGGCAGGCCGGCGCCGATGTCAACGGCGACGGCCTGGTTGGTGGGCGATGGATCGGAGAGGTACACGGCCACCCCGCGGCCACGCAGGCCCAGCCCGATGCTGGTGCCGAGGAGCCCGGTCCCCATCACCAGCACCGGACCGTTCAGGTGGCCCCGGCCGTGGGTGCGAAAGGCGGACACGGGTTAGAGCCCCACGGATGCCAGCAGGTGGCCGACTTCCTGCTTGCCCAGGTTGCGGATGCTGCCCTGGCGCTGGTCGCCGAGGCCGATGGGGCCGACCTTGACGCGGACGAGCCGCAGCACGGGGAAGCCGACGGCGTCGAAGAGGCGCCGGACGATCCGGTTCTTGCCCGAGTGCAGGACGACCTCGATGAGGACGTGGCCCGGCGTCGAGTCGACCAGTTTGAAGGAGTCCACGGAGGCGATGCCGTCCTCCAGTTCGACGCCGGCCTTGAGCTCGGCTCCGATGCCCTGCGGGAACGGCCCGCGGACCTGGACGAGGTAGGTCTTGGGAACCTCGTAGGACGGGTGCGTCAGCCGGTTGGCGAGTTCGCCGTCGTTCGTCAGCAGCAGCAGTCCTTCGGTGGCGACGTCGAGCCGTCCCACATGGAAGAGCCGTTCGCCGCGGGTGCTGTTACGCACGAAGTCGCTGATGCACGGGCGGCCGTCCGGGTCCTCCATCGTGGAGACAACGCCCTTGGGCTTGTTGAACACCATGTAGACCATGTTCTCGTCCAGCTGGATGCGGAGGCCGTCAACGTGGATGACCGCGGTCTTCGGATCGATCCGTACGCCGAGCTCGGTGACCACCTGGCCGTCGACCTCGACGCGTCCCTCGGCGATCATTTCCTCGCAGACGCGCCGCGAAGCGACGCCGGCCGAGGCCATGACCTTCTGCAGCCGGATGCCGTCGGAGTCGTGCAGCTCGGACTGGGGCACGTCGCGGCGCGGTCCGCGGTTCCGGGACGGCTTGCGGACCGGGCCGAGGTTCTGGCCGAAGCGTTCGCTGCCGAACGCGCGGGGACCGGCGGCTTTGGCGGCACCGGTACGCGGCTTGGGCTTGATGGCGCCCGGGGTCCCGGGTTCCTTGCCGAAGCCGGGCTTGCGGGCGCCGGGCTTGCGCGCACCCGTCCTGGCCGCGCCGAACTTACTGGCAGGAGCGCCGGATTTCCGGCCGCCGGTGCCCGGGCCGGCTGCGGGCGTGCCGTCAGCCGCCAGGTCCGGATCGATGAAAGCCTCTTCGCGGGGCTTGGGCCGCTTGAAAGGACGCTCGCCCTTGGTGAAGTCGCTGGAGAAGGGGCGCTGGTTTGCTCCCCCGGTGCGGTTGCCGCTGCGCGGCGCGCCGCCCTGTGCGGAATTTCGTCCGGCGCTGTTGCGTCCCGAACTGTTACGTGGTGAACCCTGGCGTCCCGCCTGTGTCATGACCCGTCCTTCGTTGTGGTGGCCGGCGTGGTCGCTTGTGCGACATCAACCGCCAGCCGGGCGTTATGAATCCGCCCTGGTGGATACTCGTGCGCAGGCAGTTGGCCTGCCTACATTCTTCCTGCGTCGTAGAACTCATCGATCCCTTCCAGCCCCGGAAGATGGGGTGAAAGTTGCGGCAACTCAGCCACCGAGCCGATTCCCATGCGTTCCAGGAAATACGACGTCGTGCGGTACAGGATGGCCCCGGATTCAGGATCGTTGCCCGAATCCTCGATCAGCCCCCGCTGGGTCAGCGTCCGCACGACAGAGTCAACGTTAACTCCTCGAATTGCAGACACCCTTGCCCGGGATACGGGCTGGCGGTAAGCGATAACGGCGAGCGTTTCGAGCGCCGCCTGCGTCAGCCTGGCTGTCTGTCCTTCGAGCACGAATCCGCCGACGATATCGGCAAACTCAGCACGCGAATAGATCCGCCAGCCTCCGGCGATTTTCCGCAATTCAAAACCCCGGGGGGCGGCACTGCTGCCGGTGGTACTGGCAGCGTCCGCATCCGGGGCACTACCAGTATACCCGTTATACTCCCGCTGCAGATCAACCAGCAGGGCCTCGACCTCGTCCACCGTCAGATTCAGGCCAGCCGCGAGGGCCGCAGCCGTAGCCGGTTCGTCAATGACCATCAGCACCGCCTCGACGGCAGCGCGGGCGCCGCCGGGCCGCCGTGTGACGTCCGGACCGGTCGCCGGTGCCGCCCCGGGCTGCTGTGCGTCACGCGTGTCTGCACCTACCTCGTTCACAACTGCTCCTTCGTGTGGTCCGGCGGACCGTAGTCTTCGCTGAGGTTGTCGCTGCTCCAGCCGTCCGCGTCCGTTATCCAGCGCACGGTCAGATCACCGAGGGGCAGCAACTGCTCGAATCCGACGGCGCGGTCCCGGAACATCTCCAGCAGCGCAAGGAAGCGGGCCACCACCACAAGCGTTGATTCGGCATCGTCGGTCAGCGCCCGGAAACTGAGCGGTGTCCCCTGCCGCAGCCGGCGGCCGAGCAGCTCGGCCTGCTCCCGGACGCTGACCGGGCTCCCCCCGTGCAAGTGCGCCACCGCCACCTCCGTGGCGGCGGATTCCTTGGGCTTCAGCGCGGTTTCAGCCATGGCCGCGAACTGCTCCGGCGTGTGCCGCCACAGCAGTTCCGGCAGCAACGCGGCAAACTGGGCTTCGAGGGCGACCTGGCGGGGATAACGGCCGGACTCCAGTTCCAGGGTGGAGCCGATCATCCCGGCAACGTGCTTGAACGCCCGGTACTGGAGCAGCCGGGCGAACAGCAGGTCCCTGGCCTCCAGCCGGGCAATGTCCTCGTCGTCTTCGACTTCGCCGGCCGGCAGGAGACGGGCGGCTTTGAGGTCCAGCAGCGTGGCGGCGATGACGAGGAACTCGCTGGCCTCGTCAAGCGCCCATTCCTCGCCGAGTTCCTGCAGACCCCTGATGTACTTGATGAATTCATCGGTGACCGTCGCGAGCGACACCTCGGTGATGTCGAGCTCGTGTTTGGAGATCAGGCCCAGCAGGAGGTCAAACGGCCCGGTGAAATTGGCGAGCCGGACCTCGAATCCGGGCTTTTTACCCTCGGCCGGTCCGGCGGACTCGACCGGCGGGTTGCCTGCTCCTGTCACGGGCCTGCCTAGGGCGCGCCGCCGCGCGAAATGAGCTCTTTGGCAAG
>JBFGBS010000069.1:0-8139 GCA_041567475.1 Arthrobacter sp. | reverse complement strand
GCGTCGGCTGACGGCTGGTTCCCGCCCTCCGCAGAGCCGCCCGGCTGCACGGCGCCGCTGATGGCGCCGGACACGGCGGCGAAGCCGCCGACTGCGGCCGCGAGAACCAGCAGCGCGAGAATCCCTACGAACAGGCGCCGACGGCGATACACCGGGGTGAGCGGCGGCCGTCCGGATTTCCGCTTGGGCGCTCCGCCGCGGGAACCCTTCGTCCGTGAACCGTTTGCGCCCGTACCGTCTTGCCTGCCCATCCTTCTAGGCTAGAGAATCCGGCCGCGCTTTGAGGCATCCCACGCCGCAGGCGCACGGTGCCGCCATCTATTAGGCTGGATGAATCAAAGCTCCAGCCCCCGCCACCGCCCTTTCCCCTTCGTCGTCTGAGACCCGCCCGGGCAGCCGTTCCGCCGGCACAGCCTCGGTGCCGGTGCCCGCCGGCATCCCGGGCGAGGAGCTTGGCGCACTCCATGGCGCGCTGGCCGCCTGGTTCGCGTCCACGGCCCGGCCGTTGCCGTGGCGGTCGGAAGACTGCACTCCCTGGGGCGTCTTGGTCAGCGAGGTCATGCTGCAGCAAACGCCGGTGGTCCGGGTGGAGCCTGTCTGGCGGGAGTGGTTGAAGCGCTGGCCGGCGCCGGCTGATCTTGCCCGTGAGCCTGCCGGTGAAGCGGTCCGGGCCTGGGGGCGGCTGGGCTACCCGCGCCGGGCATTGCGGCTGCACGCCGCCGCCGTCGCGATCACCGACAACCATGGCGGGCAGGTGCCGGCGGACCACGCGGCGCTGCTGGAGCTTCCGGGCGTCGGCAGCTACACTGCCGCCGCCGTCGCCGCCTTCGCGTTCGGCCGCCGCGAAACCGTGGTGGACACGAACATCCGCCGCGTCCACGCCCGGCTGCTGTCGGGCACGGCGCTGCCTGCGCCTGCACTGACCGCAGCAGAAATGCGGCTGGCCGCTGACGTGCTGCCGGTCGATGCCGGGTCCTCGGTCCAGTGGAACGCCGCTGTGATGGAACTCGGTGCGCTGGTCTGCACCGCCCGATCGCCGAAGTGCGGGGAGTGCCCGGTCCGGAGGGCCTGTGCCTGGCTGGCCGCGGGCGAGCCTCCCCCGACCTACACGCCCAAGGGGCAGGCGTGGCACGGGACCGACCGGCAGGTCCGCGGTGCCGTGCTGGCGGTCCTCCGCACCGCCGATTCACCCGTTGAGCCCGAGCTGTTCCGCCGTGCCCCCGCCGATCTGGGCTTCGAGCCGGCGGGAATCGGCATCCCGCTCGCGGCCCTCCACCGGCTCAATTGCCCGCCCGAGCAGCTCGAACGCGCCATGGCAGGACTGCTGAGCGACGGTCTCGCGGAACTGCACCCCGCGGGCCTCCGGCTGCCTGCCTAAGCGCCGGCCCTAGCCGGAGACCCCGTCCGGCCCTACTCTGAAGAATGCGCACGTTCGCGGCCTTCCGCCGGCTCACCGGACGCCGGCGGCCTCCGGCAGTTTCAGGAGCCCCGCCGCGGGAGGAGGAGGGGAAGGAGGCGCAATGAACGCAGAGAACATCGGCCACTGGATCCGGGCAGGTTTATGGATGCTGCCCGTCTACGGCCTGGTCACGGTCTGGACCACTGTCCGGTCCCGGCCGGACCCGCAGCTGGATCCGGAAGCCTGGGCGCTCTTCGTTAGCTCGGACACGTACCAGCTCAGCCACCTGATCGGCAGTACGGCAGGGACCATCCTCGCGATCTTCGGCGTCTTCGCCCTCGGCTGCGCCTTGGCCAACTGCCGGTCGGGGCGCCTGGCCCTGGCCGCGATGGTGATGACCGTCGCCGGAACCGCCTTGCTGCTGGTGCCGGCCGTGGTGTCCACGTTCACCGCGCCCGCTATCGGCGAGGCGTATCTCCGCGGCAACGACGCGGTCCTGTACCTGGAGTACCCGCCCGTCCTCTCCTGGGCCTTCCTGGCGGGGCTTCTGCTCGCAGCGGCGGGCCATGTCCTCCTCGGGACCGCGGTGTGGCAATCCAGGATTCTGCCACGCTGGGCCGGGTTGCTCTGGGCCGCCGGCGCCGTGCTGTTTTATGTCATGGGCATCCTCCTGTGGGTGGCGCCCCGGGTCATGCTCGGCATCGTCCCGGGGCAGGCCAGCACAGGATTCGGGCTGCCGCTGGAGGCCGCCGGCGCCGTGCTCCTGACCGTGGCAGGCGGATGGATCGCGTGGAGCCGGCCGCGGAGCACCAGTCCCGCCCCGGGGCCGCAGGAGGAGATCGTCGCGGGCTAGGCGCGGCAGGTATGGTGCACAGCGGGTGCGGGCGGGGTACCGCTAGGGTTCGCCGAAACCGGCCTTGACCAGGCCGCCCAGATACTCCACGGCCCTGGCCGCATCCGGTCCGCTGGCTTCCACACGCAACACCGTCCCCTTGCCGGCGGCAAGCATCATCAGTTCGGTCATGGAGGCCCCGTCGGCGCCGTTGATAGTCACCTCGGCGTCCATGGCCGACAGGCCGCCGGCTATTTTCGCCGCGGGCCGGGCGTGCATGCCGGCTTCGTTGACGAGCTCGAACTCACCCGAGGCCTCCGGCGGCTGCCGGTGTTCATGCGCCGGCGCGGGCGGCGGCGGGCGGTAGACAGCCTCGGCCGCGGCTTTCACCGCCTGGGCGTCCGCGCCGGTCTGCGCCGCGACGGCGGCGGCAACAAGTCCTTCAATCAGCGGCGCGTCGGCGAGCAGCACGGACGCCGGGTCGGGCAGGAACTCCACGGCGCTCTCGGCCGTCATCACCGCAGAGCCCAGATCCGTCAGGATGACGGCGCCCTCGCCGCCGGCTTCTTCCAGCGCCGCCATGACTTTTTCCAGGCTTGTCCCGATCCTGCCGTCGTCAGTTCCTCCGGCGGGCAGGATGACGACGTCGGGGGCCATCTGGGCGGCGAGTTCAGCGGCGCCGTCGGCGATCTTCTCGCTGTGTGAGACCACAATGAGACGGACGGTCATTCGACGGCTCCGACCGCGGCACGCAGGATCAGCGCGCTGGAGACGGCCCCCGGGTCGCGGTGGCCGATGCTCCGCTCACCGAGGTAGCTGGCACGGCCCTTGCGGGCGAGCATCGGATCGGTGGCCACGGCCCCTGCCTCGGCAGCCTCGGCCGCGGCAAGGAGCACGGCACGGACGTCTCCGTCTCCGGCCGCGCCGGCGGCGGCGTCGACGGCCGGGGTCCAGGCGTCCACCATGGTCTTGTCTCCGGATTCGGCCTTGCCGCGGGCCACAATTCCGTCCCGGGCCGCCTGCAGGGCCGTCGCGAGGGTTGCGGCGTCGACGTCCGCGCTGTCCCCCAGCGCCGTGGCGGCACGAAGGAACGCCGTTCCATACAGCGGGCCTGCCGCACCACCGACCTTGGACATCAGGGTCATTGCGGTCAGCTTCAGGGCCGTCCCGGCGTTTTCCGGTGGCGACTCGGCGAGCTTGGCCATCACGGCCTTGAAGCCGCGGTCCATGTTTTCCCCGTGATCGGAATCGCCGATCGGCCGGTCCAGTTCAATCAACTCCACGCGGTGATCCGCCATTGCCTGGGCGGCGAGCGTCAGCCACCGCACGGCCCAGTCGACGTCCAGCCCCACGGTCAGGCGCCCCAGCGGAGGGCCGCGGTGTGGACGGGGGCATCCCAGAGCTCCGTCATTTCGTCGTCGAGCCGCAAAATCGTGATCGAACAGCCCTGCATCTCAAGGGAGGTGATGTAGTCCCCCACCAGCGAGCGCGCCACCGTGACGCCCTGCCCGGCGAGCACCTGGGCCGCACGCCGGTAGATGATGTACAGCTCGCTGAGCGGGGTCCCGCCCATGCCGTTCACGAACAGGAGCACGTTGTCCCCGGACGCCAGCCCGAGATCACTGACAACCGGCTCCATCAGCCTGTCCGTGATGCCGTCGGCGTTTTCCATCGGAATCTTCTGCCGGCCGGGCTCCCCGTGGATGCCGATGCCGATCTCGATCTCGTTGTCCTCAAGCTCAAAGCTCGGGGCCCCCGCGTGCGGTACGGTGCAGGCGGACAGCGCTACACCCATACTGCGGACGTTCTGGTTGACCCGGTCCCCGATCGCGGCCACCGCATCAAGGCTGTCGCCGCGCTCCGCGGCGGCGCCGGCAATCTTTTCCACCAGGACCGTGCCTCCGACGCCGCGGCGTCCGGCGGTGTACAGCGAGTCCTGCACCGCGACGTCGTCGTTGACCAGAACGGTCCGGACCTCGACGCCTTCGGCCTGCGCCAGCTCCGCTGCCGTCTCGAAATTGAGCACGTCACCGGTGTAGTTCTTGACGATGTGTACGACGCCGGCGCCGGAGTTGACCGCGAGTGTGGCCGGCAGGATCTGGTCCGGTGTGGGCGAGGTGAAAACTGCGCCCGGGACGGCCGCGTCCAGCATTCCCCTCCCGACGTAGCCGCCGTGCAACGGCTCGTGCCCGCTGCCTCCGCCTGAAACCAGGCCCACCTTTCCCGCGACCGGGGCGTCTTTCCGGACGATGTAGTGCGGGTCGGACGAGACGGTCACGAGGTCCGCGTGGGCGAGCCCGAACCCCTCCACCGACTCGTCCACCACGGCGCGGGGGTCATTGATGAGTTTCTTCATGGCGGTGCTCCCTGGATGGTGTCCTGGCTGCTTGCTTAGACCCTACTACCGGGCCCGGGCTGGCGGTAGCCTTCCCGCCGTCAGACCGGGGAGCTCGGCCAGGCGGCGCAGCCCAGCCAGGAAAACGGCGGTTTTGAGCGCACATCGCCGGCCTGGGCGGAGCCTCCGGCCGTGCCCTCGGCAGACATGCCAGCCGCCGGGGACGCGGTCCCATACGGCGCCGGCTCGCGGCGCGCGGGACTGCTGGCTGAGACCGTCCGGGACGCGGTCGAACCGGAAAAAACGTGGGTGCTATGCAATCGAGTGCCTTCGCTAGGTCCTGTGGCCCACCCCCTGAGCCTCCCCCAGTTTATCCATCGACTTTAGTTAAGGGAAGTCTTCGGGCGGTCGACTTTAGAGTTCTTTGATCATCCGGGTGTTGCCCAGCGTGTTGGGCTTCACCCTGGCGAGGTCAAGGAACTCGGCGACGCCTTCGTCGTGCGAGCGCAGCAGCTCGGAATACACCACGGGATCCACGGCGCTCTGGTCCGCCATCACCTCGAAGCCGTGCTTCTTGAAAAACCCCACCTCGAACGTCAGGCAGAATACGCGCGAGACCCCCAGTGCGCCGGCGTCCGCCAGGAGTTGTTCCACGAGCAGGTGCCCCACGCCGCGGCCGCGCCAGGCGTCGGACGCGGCCAGCGTGCGCACTTCGGCCAGATCCTCCCACATCACGTGCAGCGCCCCGCAGCCGACCACCTCGCCGTCGGCGGCTTCGGCGATCCGGAATTCCTGCAGGCTTTCGTAGTACGCGACCGTCTCCTTGGCCATCAGGATCCGCTGCTCGGCCAGCGGCGCCACCAGCGCCTTGATGGCCGCTACGTCGCTGGTACGGGCGGGTCGGATGCGGATCGGCTCAGTCACAGGCCCCATCTTACGAGGCGAAGGAGGCTCACAGGCCCAGCTCCGGCGGCGGCGGGACGTCGCGGTCCAGCACGTTCGCCGCGAGGAAGTGCTCCACCACCCCGTACCAGACCTTGACGTGCTGCGGCTGCAGGATCCAGTGGTTCTCATCCGGGAAATACAGGAACCGGTGCGCGGTGCGTCCGTCGTCGTCGGCCGGCAGTTGCGAGCCGGCGAGCAGGTCGTACCAGAGCCGCAGCCCTTCGCCGATCGGCACGCGGTAGTCCTTGTCGCCGTGGATGACGAGCATGGGGGTGCTGATTTTGTCCACGTGCAGATGCGGCGAGTTTTCCAGCGCCATCTCCGCCGTCATTTCCTTCAGCCAGTAGTGCGCGGCGTCGGTGGTGGGGCCGAACTGGTCCAGTGCCCAGAGGCTTGCGTGGGTGACAATCGCCTTGAACCGTCCCGTGTGTCCGGCCACCCAGTTGGCCATGTAGCCGCCGAAGGAGCCGCCCATCGCAGCCGTGCGCGTCCCGTCGATGTCGGGGCGCGCCACTACCGCGTCGGTAATCGCCATCAGGTCGGTGAACGGAGCCTTGCCCCAGGCACCCCAGCCGCGCTGGATGTGGTGTTGGCCGTAGCCGGTGGACAGCGCCGGATCGGGCAGCAGCACCGCATAACCGCGTGCCGTGAGCAGCCACGGGTTCCACCGCCAGCTCCAGGCGTTCCAGGAACCGAGCGGACCGCCGTGGATCCACAACAGCAAGGGGGCCGGATTTTCCGCGGAGGCTTCCTCGGGGAGGGCCAGGTACGCGGGCACGCGCGTCCCGTCGTCGGCCGTTGCCTCGACGCGTTCCAGCGATCCGCCGCAGGCAGGGCGTGCTGCGGGTGCCGGGAGCCGGCGGACCTCGCCGCTGGACAAGTCGATCCGCACGGCCTCGGCAGGGAACTCGTAGGAGCTCCGCAGCGCATACGCGCTGCGTCCGTCCGGGGAGGGCACGACGTCGGTGTAGGCGGCGGCATCGGGCGTCAGCCGGGTCACGGGAGACGATTTCCCGGCGTCCGGTGCCACGTCGATGCGGAAGACGGGCGCGGCGCCGTACTCGTCCGCGGTGACCAGCACTGCGGACCCGTCCGGCAGCCAGGCGGCGGGGTGTGGCCAGCGGTCCCAGTCCGGGGCGAGCGGCGTGAGTGCGGCCGCCGCCGGTCCGTCCGCAACGTCGAGCAGGTGCAGTCCGACCCGGGGGGCCGCCTGCGGCGTCGTGTCGCTTTCGCTGAGCACCATGAGGGTCCGGTTGTCCGGGCTCACGGGGCCCGGATAGTAGTTCATGCCGTCGGTGTCCAGCAGGACCGTGCGCGTACCGGTGGCGGCGTCGATGGCGACCAGCACGGAGCGGGAATCGGCCTTGGCGAGCGGCTTTTCGAAGCTGCTGTAAATCGTTTTGCCGTCCGGGCTGATGACGGACCGGGCGTCGCGCAGTCCCGTGCCCGCATCGGGGGTGAGGTTGCGGAGCCTGAGCGGGGCCGCGGCGTCGACCGTTGTCGGTTTGCCGGGTACGGCGTCCGGGTCTTCTTCGACTGCGAAGAGGCGCGGCTGGGCCGGCCCCAGGTCGGCGTCCCAGAAGCGCACGGGATAGCCGCTGTGCAGGATGGCCGCGACCTTGTTGTCTTTGCGTGCTGCGCGGCGTTCCTTGTCATTTTCCTCGCCGGTCGAGCCGGCCAGCACGGTGGCCGCGACGAACAAGGCGTCCGCATGCCGGGCGGCCAGGACTGCGTCGATGCCGCCGGCACGCGAGAGGACCATTCGGGCCTCGCCGCCGCCGGCAGGCAGCATCCACAGTGCACTGGCGGGGTCGGCGTCAGGGATCTCCGGGTCCGGCCGGGCCGAGGTGAAGTAGAGGTCGCCGTTGGCGGCAAAGACCGCTCCGGCCTCGCCCTTCTCGCTGCGGGTGATCCGGCGGGCCTGGTTCCGGCCTTCCGGGTCCACTTCCCAGAGAGCGGTCACGTACTCCGTGCCTTTGGCGTTGAGGGTGGCAACGGTGGTGACGAGCCGGCGGCCGTCAGGACTCAGCGCAAGCCCGCTGGTTCTGGGGATGGCCAGGTAGTGGTCCAGGTCGTGGAACGGAGTCGCAGGTGGTGTGCTCAGGGTCGCTGAGTCGTCGGCAGCCATGCTCCGATTCAACACCGTCCGCGGGGCGGTCCACCCCTCATCCACGCAGAGATCCCCTAAGGGCGAAACACCGCTTTCAGCCTGCTGCCGGGGAACGCAAAGGCCCCGCCAGTTCCTTGCGGAACGGGCGGGGCCTTTAAGTCGGTGCCTAGACGCTCGGGGCGATCTCAGGGATAACCGGCTTGGCGTTGCCGCCAAACGTGAACTTCGCGTCCTCGCCTTCGCCGTCCACATCCACCACCACGATGTCGCCGGCGTGGATCTCGCCGAAGAGGATCTTCTCGGAGAGCTGGTCCTCGATTTCGCGCTGGATGGTCCGGCGCAGCGGCCGGGCGCCCATGGCGGGATCGTAGCCGCGCGTGGCCAGGAGGACCTTGGCCGCCGGCGTGAGCTCGATGCCCATGTCCTTGTCCTTGAGCCGCTTCTCCAGCCGGCCCACGAACATGTCCACGATCTCGATGATCTCGTCCTGGGTCAGCTGCGGGAACACCACAACGTCG
>JBFGBS010000068.1:0-8196 GCA_041567475.1 Arthrobacter sp. | reverse complement strand
GGTGGTCGCCTCACGCGAATGGGTCGAAGAGCTCCGCGCCACCCTGCCGGAGCCGCCGGCCGCCCGCCGCAAGCGCCTGCAGGCCGACTGGGGCTACTCCGACCTCGAATTCCGCGACGTCGTCAACGCCGGCGTCATGGACGAGATCGAGGAAACCATCGCCGCCGGCGCCACCGCCACGGTGGCCCGCAAATGGTGGATGGGCGAGATCGTCGGACGGGCCAAAAACGCCGACGTGGACCCGGGCCAGCTCGGCGTCAAGCCGGCCACCATCGTGGAACTGAACGCCATGGTCGAGGCCGGAAAAATCAACAACAAGATGGCCGCCGAAGTGCTCGACGGTGTACTCGCCGGCGAAGGCACCCCGGAGGAGATCGTGCAGCAGCGCGGCCTCGCCGTGGTCTCGGACGACGGCCCGCTGCTGGAAGCCATCGACGCGGCCCTCGCCGCGCAGCCCGGCGTCGCCGACAAGATCCGCGGCGGCAAGATCCAGGCCATCGGCGCGATCGTGGGCGGGGTCATGAAGGCCACCCGCGGCCAGGCCGACGCCGGCCGGGTCCGCGAGCTGATCCTCGAACGCCTCGGCGTCGACGGCTAACGCTTCAACGCGGGATTACCCGGCAGGGTGATCCGCCAGTTCGGTCATGATGGTCTGCAGTGCTTCGCAGACCATCATGACCGATTTGCGTTTAAGGTTCTCCGGCCGGGCCAGGAGGTCGATCCGGCGCCGGGTGCTGATGCCCTCGAGCGGGCGCAGCACGAGGCCCGGATTGAGCACCGGCCGGGCCGTATAGCGCGGCAGCAGCCCGACTACGGTGCCGGCCGCCACGAGCGCCGCGACCGTGGAGTAGTCGTTGATCCGGTGGACGATGTTCAGTTCCCGGCTGGCGACGGCGGCAACGGCGGCGAGCACATCGGCGGGGGAGTAGCCGGCGTGGCTGGTCACCCAGGGTTCACCGGCCACATCTTCCGCGGTCACCGTTTCCTGGCCGGCAAGCCGGTGCCCGGCCGGCAGCGCCACATCCAGCGGTTCGTGCGCGAGCGGGATCACCGCGACGCGTTCCTCCGGCCAGCGCGGACTATGGTCCATCCGGTGCGCGAGCACCAGATCATAGCGGGCCGTCAGGGCCGGGAAGTCCTGCTGGGCCACGTCCTCGTCGGAGAGCAGGATCCTTGGTTTGTCCGGGCCGTCCAGTAACCGGGCGAGCGGAGCGAACAGGGCCTGCCCGGCACTATGAAAACCGCTCAGCGTCACCGGAGCCACGGGGGAGCCGTGGTACGCGCCGATCGCCATCCTGGCATCGGCCAACGCGCTGACCACCCCGGCGCCGGCGTCTGCCAGCGCCTGGCCCGCGCCGGTCAGCACCAGGTTCCGGCCCTCTTTCCGGGTGAGGGGAACCTCGACGGTCTTCTGCAACGCGGCCAACTGCTGGGACACGGCCGACGGGGTCACCAAAAGAGTTTCCGCGACGGCCTTGACGCTGCCCAGCGCCCCGAGTTCCCGGAGCATTTCGAGCTGATGGATTTCCATGTCCGCCAGTCTATCCACAAGCAAAATCTAAATCGTCGATTGAGAAAATATCGGTTGTGCTTATGCATTCCAGTGGGTCTAATGGGGGAGGGTTGTCCCCGCCCGCCGGAACCACGCAGCACAGTTAGGTACGCCAATGAAGGCTCTCTACAAGGCAGGCCCGCATGCGGGATTTGAACTGATCGACCGTCCGGAGCCGGAAACCGGACCCGCGGACGTCAAGATCCGGGTCATGACCACCGGCATCTGCGGCACGGACCTGCACATCCAGGCCTGGGACGCGTGGGCGCAGGGCATCATCAACGCCCCGCTGATCGCCGGCCACGAGTTCTACGGTGAGGTCGTGGAGATCGGCGGGGACGTCCGCGACGTCAAGGTCGGCGACCGGGTGTCCGGCGAGGGCCACGTGGTCTGCGGCATCTGCCGCAACTGCCGCGCCGGCCGCCGGCAGATGTGCATCCACACTGTCAGCGTCGGCGTCCAGCGCGACGGAGCCTTCGCCGAATACGTGGTGATCCCTGAAACCAATGTCTGGGTCCACTACGACCCGTCCGTGACCCCGGAACTGGGTGCCATCTTCGACCCGTTCGGCAACGCCGTCCACACCGCCCTGAGCTTCCCGCTCGTCGGCGAGGACGTGCTGATCACCGGTGCCGGACCGATCGGGCTGATGGCGATCGCCGTCGCCCGCCACGCCGGTGCCCGCAAGATCGCCATCACGGACGTCTCCGCGCCGCGGCTGGAACTGGCCCGGACCCTGGGGGTCGACCTGGCGATCGACGTCTCGACGATGCGGGTCAGGGACGCCCAGCGGAAGCTGGGGATGCGCGAAGGGTTCGACATCGGCATGGAAATGTCGGGACACCCCACGGCCCTGCCTGAGATGATCGACAACATGAACCACGGCGGCCGGATCGCGATGCTGGGACTGCCCAGCCAGTCCATCGACATCGACTGGGGCAAGGTCGTCACGCATATGCTGACCCTGAAGGGCATCTACGGCCGCGAAATGTTCGAGACCTGGTATGCCATGAGCGCCATGCTGTCCTCCAACCCGGTACTTCGCGCCAACATCGCCGCCGTCGTCACGGACACCCTGCCCGCCGCGGACTGGGAGAAGGGCTTCGAGATCGCCGGCGCCGGTTCGGGCGGCAAAGTGGTCCTGGACTGGACCTGCTTCTAGGCCCGGCGGTCCCGCGCCCACCCACACTTCAACCCACCCAGGAGCACTGACAAATGTATTCAGCCATCAAGGACCAGCTGCAGCAGGAACTGGACGACATCCGCGCCGCCGGGCTGTTCAAGACCGAGCGCCACATCGATTCACCGCAGGCCAACCACATCAAGGCCGGCCAGATCGGCCAGGACAGTGCCGAGGTGCTGAACTTCTGCGCCAACAATTACCTCGGCCTGGCCGACCACCCGGACATCATCGCCGCGGCCAAAACCGCCATGGACGAGCGCGGCTTCGGCATGGCCAGTGTCCGCTTCATCTGCGGCACCCAGGATCTGCACCTGGCCTTGGAAGCCCGGGTTTCGGAGTTCCTCGGCACCGAGGACACCATCCTGTTCTCGAGCTGCTTCGACGCGAACGGCGGGGTCTTTGAATCGCTCTTCGGCCCGGAAGACGCTGTCATCTCCGATGCCCTGAACCACGCCTCGATCATCGACGGCATCCGGCTCTGCAAGGCCCAGCGCTTCCGCTATGCCAACCGCGACATGGCGGACCTCGAGTCGAAACTGATCGAGGCGAGCACCCAGGAGAACCCGGCCCGGCGCATGATCATCGTCACCGACGGCGTCTTCTCGATGGACGGGTTCCTGGCTCCGCTCGAGGCCATCTGCGAGCTCGCCGACAAATACGACGCGATGGTGATGGTGGACGACTCCCACGCCGTGGGCTTTATGGGCGGAACCGGCGCCGGCACCCCGGAGCACGCCGGCGTTTCGGAGCGGGTGGACATCTACACCGGCACGTTCGGCAAGGCCCTCGGCGGCGCGTCCGGCGGCTATGTCTCCGGCCGGCGCGAGATTGTGGCGATGCTGCGCCAGAAGGCCCGCCCGTACCTCTTCTCCAATTCTCTGGCCCCGGCCATCGTCGCCGCCACACTCACAGCCCTGGACCTGGTGGAAGGATCTGCCGAACTGCGCAGCACCCTGTTCGCCAACGCGGCCCTGTTCCGGAACCGGATGGAGGAGGAAGGCTTTGAACTGCTTCCCGGGGAACACGCGATTGTCCCGGTGATGTTCGGTGACGCCGTCATGGCCGCGAAGGTCGCCGACCAGATGCTGCAGCACGGTGTGTTCGTCACCGCCTTCAGCTACCCCGTGGTGCCCAAGGGCGCGGCGCGGATCCGCGTCCAGCTCTCCGCCGCGCACAGCGCCGAGGACGTCGAGGCCTGCGTCCGGGCCTTTGTCAGCAGCCGCGCGGCGGTCGCCTCCTGAACCGCCGCTGAGCGCCGGCAGGCAACGGATGTGCCCAAACCCGTGCCGTGGCTCCCGCATTCTGCAAGGATGGAGTCATGTCAGCTAATTACGATGTCGTGATTGTGGGCGGCGGCATAGCCGGCCTGTCCCTTGCCTCCGCCCTCGCCGGACACTGCCGGGTTGCTTTGGTCGAGGCCGAGCAGACCCTTGCCTACCACACCTCCGGGCGCTCGGCCCGGCAGCTGATCCCCAGTTACGGCCCGCCCGTGGTCCGCGAACTCACGGAGCGGACCCTGGAGCTCATTGTGATGGAGGAGGGCACCCGCCCGGAACCGGTGCTCTCGCCACGAAGCTTCATGCTGATCGGGGACGAGGCCAGCGTCAGCCGCGAAGCCAGCGGCTACATGCATCGCATCTCCCACGACGAGGCGCTCCGGCTATGCTCCGCGCTGCACCCCGATGCGTTCGAGGCAGCAGGGCTGGACACCGGCTCCTACGCCTGCAACGCGCCGCAGCTGATCGCCGATCACCGGGAGTTCGCCGCCGCCGAGGGCGCAGACTTTTACACCGGTGCACGCGTCCACTCAGTCCAGCGGCTCGGCTCCGGCTGGGAGATCGGCGCCGGCGCGGAATCCTTCCAGGCCGGCGTCGTCGTCAACGCCGCCGGTGCCTGGGCCGACGAACTGGCCGTCCTCAGCGGCGTCGAAAAAATCGGGCTCCAGCCGTACCGGCGCACCGCAGCGATCGTTGACGTCGAAAACCCGCTCCGGTCCGGAACCCCGATGGTGGCATCGACCGGGAACTTCTACTTCCGGCCCGATGGCAAGCACGTCCTGATTTCACCGTCGGAATCCGTCCCAAGCGGCCCCGAAGACGCCCTGCCCCACCAGGGCGACGTGGAAGCGCTCATCACGCGGCTGAACGGCATCACCAGCCTGGGCATCCGGGGCGTCCGCCAGGCCTGGACCGGGCTGCGCACCGAGGCCGCCGACGGCATCCCGGTGGTGGGGTTCGACGCCGAGGCCCCCGGCTTCTTCTGGCTGGCCGGCCAGGGCGGCTACGGATTCCAGACGTCCTCGGCAATTGCCGAACTCGCGGTCAGGCTGATCCTCGCCGGCCAAGGGACCGGCAGGCCTGCTGACATGACCGATCCGGAATACCGGACAGTTGAGGCGCTGGCCGCCACCCGCTGGTCGATCCGGCGCTGAAGAATGGACGCATGAGTACCCTCATCACCAATATCGCCGAGTTGATGACCCAGGATGCCGAGCAGCGGATCCTCCGCGACGCGGCAGTGGTGATCGACGGCGAACGGATCGCATGGATCGGTGCGGCCGCGGGCGCCCCGGCCGCGGACGAGGCGGTGGATGCTGCCGGGCGGGCCCTGCTGCCGGGCTGGGTGGATTCCCACACGCACCTGATCTTCGCGGGGGACCGCACCGCCGAGTTCGAGGCCCGGATGGCGGGGGAGAGCTACAGTGCCGGCGGAATCGCCGTGACCACCGGGGCCACCCGGGCCGCAAGCGACTTCGACCTGACCCGGCTCGCCCTGGGCCGGGTCGCCGAGGCCGTGGCGCAGGGAACCACCTATCTGGAGACCAAGACCGGCTATGGCCTGGACGTGGACCACGAGGCCCGCAGCGCCAGGATCGCGTCCACCGTCGCGGACGAAGTCACCTACCTCGGCGCGCACCTGGTGCCCGCCGGATCGGACGCCGAGGAGTACACGGACCTCGTCTGTGGTCCGATGCTCGCCGCCGTCCGGCCCTATGTGAAGTGGGCCGACGTCTTTTGCGAACGGGGCGCCTTCACCGAGGACCAGTCCCGCCGGGTGCTCCAGGCCTGCCGGGAGGCAGGGCTGGGACTCCGCGTCCACGGCAACCAGCTCGGCGAAGGCCCGGGCGTCCAGCTTGCGGTGGAGTTCGGCGCCGCCAGTGTTGACCACGTGAACTACCTCGCGGCCGCCGATATCGAGGCCCTCGCGGCCAGCTGGTCCGGCTGGGAGGCCGGCGCCGGTTCGCCGGCGGCAAACCGCCGCGGCACCGTGGCCACCTGCCTGCCGGCCTGCGACCTGTCCACCCGGCAGCCGCTGGCGCCGGGCCGGGAACTGCTCGACGCCGGCGTCCAGATTGCCCTGGCCTCCAACTGCAACCCGGGCACCTCCTACACGTCCTCCATGGCGTTCTGCGTCGCCACGGCCGTCCTGCAGATGCGCCTCAGCGTCCAGGAGGCGGTGCGGGCCGCGACGTACGGCGGCGCCCTGGCCCTGGGCCGGGAGACGGGGAACGACGCCGACGGCGAACGGGCCGTGGGGTCGATCGCCGTCGGGCACCGCGCCGACCTGCACCTGCTGAACGCGCCCTCCGCGACCCATCTGGCCTACCGGCCCGGCATCCCGCTGACGCACGCCGTGTGGCGGGCCGGCGTCCCGCAGCGGGTGCGCTAGGGAGCTGCGTCAGCAGAACAGCCCTGGAGGAACCGCTCCGGTAAACCTGCGCTAGAAGAACATGGGCGGGGCGTCCAGGACGGTCTCGTCCACCCGCCGCTCCTCCCACTGGGTGAACGGTTTGTCCAACTCGTACTTGCCGCCCGTGGTCCGCAGCAGCGTCCGGACCTCGGCGTTTTCCGGGTTGTTGAGGGACTCGAAATACTCCACCGACCAGTGGAACCAGCGCATGCAGAACAGCCGCATGGTCAGCCCGTGCGTCACGAACAGCGCATTCGGCGCGTACGTGGGTTTGGACCAGTGCCGGTAGAGGGTCTCCATAAAGGACGAAATCCGGTCATACACATCGGAGCCCGATTCGCCCTCGCGGAAGCGGTAGAAGAAGTGCCCGTAGGCGTTGCGGAGCTCCTTCTGGTCCTCGATTTCGCCGGCGATCTGGAAGTTGGCCCAGTCCTGTTCCCGCAGCCGGGGTTCCTCGATGACCCGCTCGATCAGCGGACCCAGGTTGAGCGCTTCGAGGGTCTGGTACGCCCGCAGGTAGGGAGAGACATAAACGCAGACCTGCTCCCCGTCCAGCTGGCGCCGGATCTCCTCGCCGGCCTCCTTGGCCTGTTCCACCCCCAGCGCCGTCAGCGGGATCCGGTAGTCGGGCACGCGGTTGTAGATTGACGTGTCGGCGTTGGCCGCGGACTGGCCGTGCCGGATCATGATGATTTTCCCGGGCGCACTCATAAACCCCAAGCATAGGCAACGGCAGGCAACTGCCAGCAACTGCGGGCAAGATAGGAGCATGTTGGTTCCCTCCCGCCGCCGGCTGCGGTTCGAAGTGTTGATTGTCCTGGGATTGTCCCTGGGCCAGTCCGCGGTGTACTCCGTGGTCCAGTTGCTCGACAAGATCACCCGGGCGCCGCTGGCACAGGGAACTTCGACGCTGAACCGTTCGCAGAGCAGCCGCGAATACTTCGACCTCACCTACCAGTTGCTCGACATCCTGTTCGCGCTCGTCCCGGTGGTCCTGGTCATCTATTTCCTCACGGAGCACCGGGCCTCCGGCGAGCACGGCACCTCGGCCTTCCGGAAACTGGGGTTCAACTTCGCCCGTCCGGGCAAGGATTTCGCCCAGGGGCTGGGGCTGGCGGCACTGATCGGCATTCCGTCCCTGGGCCTGTATGCCGCCGGCCGGGCGCTGGGCATTACGACGGCGATCATCCCCAGCGCGCTCGACGCCTACTGGTGGACGGTGCCGGTGCTGATTCTGTCCGCGGTCCGCCACGGAATCGTCGAGGAAGTCATCGTGGTGGGGTACCTGCTGGACCGGCTGGGGAAATTCGGCTGGAGCATGCCGCTGGCGATCGCCACCAGCGCCGTGCTGCGCGGCAGTTACCACCTCTACCAGGGCTTCGGGCCGTTCATCGGCAACGTCGTCATGGGGGTGGTGTTCGCATGGATCTATACGCGGACCAAGCGGGTGATGCCGCTCGTGATCGCCCACGCGCTGCTCGATACCGTGGCCTTCGTGGGCTTCAGCCTCTTCGGCAGGGCCGTGGGCCTGGGCTGAGGCGCCGGCACGGCCGGCCGCGGTCCGCCGGCCGGCGCCGGTCCGGACGCCCGGCGTCGTTCAGGCGTCCGGCGTCGTTCAGGCGTCCGGGTTAAAATGTCCGGCCGCCGTGCACGGGTGACGTCGCTGGCACCCGCTCACTGGCGGCCGAATTATTGGGAGGCCGAAGCCTAGATTGTGACGGCGCCCGTGGCCGTCTCGAACGTGACCGAGAGGATTCCGGGGGTTCCGTGC
>JBFGBS010000067.1:0-8256 GCA_041567475.1 Arthrobacter sp. | reverse complement strand
CTGGCCCGAGTTCGCCTCCATCCACCCGTTCGCCCCGGAGTCCCAGACCGCCGGCTGGCGCGAACTGATCGAGGACCTCGAAGCCCAGCTGACCGAGATCACCGGCTACGACCAGGTCTCGATCCAGCCGAACGCCGGATCGCAGGGTGAGCTTGCCGGCCTGCTGGCCATCCGCGGCTACCACCGTTCCCGCGGGGAGGGGCAGCGGAACATCTGCCTGATCCCGTCCTCGGCGCACGGCACCAACGCCGCCTCCGCGGTGCTGGCCGGCATGAAGGTCGTGGTGGTCGCCACCGCATCCGACGGCACGATCGACCACGCGGACCTGTACGCCAAGATCGAGGCCCACAAGGACGTTCTCTCGGCGATCATGATCACCTACCCGTCCACGCACGGGGTCTTCGACGCCGACGTCCGCGAGGTCTGCGACGCCGTGCACGCCGCCGGCGGCCAGGTCTACATCGACGGTGCCAACCTCAACGCCCTCGTCGGCCTCGCCCAGCCGGGCCAGTTCGGCGGCGACGTCTCGCACCTGAACCTGCACAAGACCTTCTGCATCCCGCACGGCGGCGGCGGCCCAGGCGTCGGACCGGTCGCGGCGAAGGCACACCTGGCGCCCTTTATGCCGGGCAACGCCGCGGACCCGGCCAACGGCGCCGAGGGCACCCCCATCTCCGCCTCACGGTACGGCTCCGCCGGCGTGCTGCCGATCTCCTGGGCCTACGTGAAGCTCATGGGCGGCAACGGGCTGACGGAAGCCACCCGTTCGGCCCTGCTGGCGGCCAACTACGTCGCAGCGCGGCTGAACGACTACTTCCCGGTGCTCTACAGCGGCGAAGGCGGCCTCGTCGCGCACGAATGCATCCTGGACCTGCGCGAACTGACGGCCAAGACCGGCGTGACCGCGGAAGACGTCGCGAAGCGCCTGATCGACTTCGGCTTCCACGCCCCCACCCTTTCGTTCCCGGTGGCCGGCACCCTGATGGTGGAGCCCACCGAGTCCGAGGACCTCGGCGAGATCGACCGCTTCATTGACGCGATGATCGCCATCCGCGCCGAAATCGACCAGGTCGCCAACGGCGACTTCAGCGTTGAGCTCAGCCCGCTGCGCAACGCCCCGCACACTGCCGCCGCCGTCGTCAGCACCGAGTGGACCCGAGAGTACCCGCGCGAGCAGGCAGCCTTCCCGGGACACACCCCCAAGCAGGACAAGTACTTCCCGCCGGTCGGACGGATCGACGGCGCTGCCGGCGACCGCAACCTGATCTGCTCCTGCCCGCCCCTCGAAGACTTCGAAAACTAAGGACAGCCACCGATGACTGAAAAATACACGGCACTGTACGAAGAGCACAAGAAACTCGGCGCCTCCTTCACCGACTTCGGCGGCTGGCAGATGCCGCTCAAGTACAGCTCCGAGCTGGCCGAACACCACGCCGTCCGCAAATCCGCCGGCCTCTTCGACCTCTCGCACATGGGCGAAGTCTGGGTCACCGGCCCGGAAGCCGCCGCGTTCCTGGATTACGCGCTCGTCGGCAAGATCTCGGCGATGCCGGTCGGGAAAGCCAAATACTCGCTGATCTGCAACGAAGCCGGCGGCATCATCGATGACCTCATCACCTACCGGCGCCCGTCCGAAGCGGAGGGAAGCGACACGTTCCTCGTCGTCCCCAACGCCGGGAACGCCACCGTGGTCGCCGCGGCCCTCGCCGAGCGGGCGGCTGCCGGCAAGGCAGGCGGCTTCGACGTAACCGTCGAGGACGCCTCCGCCGGGACCTCGCTGATCGCCGTGCAGGGCCCCAAAGCGGAGGAGATTCTGCTCCGCCTTGTCCCGGCCGCGCAGCACGATCTCGTCACGGGCCTGAAGTACTACGCCGCCGTGGAGGTCCCCTTCCTGGTCGGGGGCACCGGCCAGGAGCTGCTGCTGGCCCGCACCGGGTACACCGGTGAAGACGGCTTCGAGATCTTCGTTGGCAACGAGGACGCCGCCAGTCTGTGGCAGGCGCTCGCCGCGATTGCCGACGACGGCGAGCTGACGCCCGCCGGGCTCGCGTCCCGCGATTCGCTCCGGCTCGAGGCCGGCATGCCGTTGTACGGCAATGAACTCTCCCTCGAAGGCGATCCCTTCGCCGCCGGCCTGGGACCCATCGTCGCGCTGTCCAAGGAGGGCGACTTCGTTGGCAAGGAAGCCCTGGCTGCGAAGAAGGCCGCCGGGGCAGGATCCACGGCAGGCCGCAAGCTCGTCGGCCTCAAGGGTCTCGGCCGCCGGGCCGGCCGCGGCCACTACCCGGTCCTCAAGGACGGCGTGACCGTCGGCGAGGTCACCTCCGGCCAGCCCAGCCCCACCCTGGGCTACCCGGTTGCCATGGCCTACGTCGACGTCGAACACACCGAACCCGG
Organism: Arthrobacter sp.; assembly: GCA_041567475.1. Lineage (GTDB taxonomy): Bacteria > Actinomycetota > Actinomycetes > Actinomycetales > Micrococcaceae > Arthrobacter. The sequence goes on along the minus strand of JBFGBS010000067.1, from coordinate 5,859 downwards.
CACCGCCCTGGACATCGACCTGCGCGGCAAGGCCGAGCCGTTCGAAGTCGTAGCGCTGCCGTTCTACAAGCGCCAGAAGTAACTCCACTGGTCCCGGGGCCGTGACCGGTCCCGGGACCGGCCGCCGGCCAGATCCGGTTCACCCCACGTCTTCACTTCACGTCTTTTCTCAACGCAAAGGAATCACACACATGGCAAAGGTTGCCCCTGAACTGCAGTACTCCGACGAGCACGAGTGGATTGCCACGGAGGCCGGGAACGTCGTTTCCATCGGTATTTCCGCCGTCGCCACGGACGCCCTGGGCGACATTGTTTACGTTGACCTGCCCGAGGTCGGCTCGACCGTCACGGCGGGGGAGACCTGCGGCGAGGTGGAGTCCACCAAGTCCGTCTCCGACCTCTACGCCCCCGTCACGGGCGAGGTCACCGAAGTGAACCCCGCCGTCGTCGACGACCCGGCCCTGATCAACAACGATCCTTACGGTGCCGGCTGGCTGTTCAAGGTCGCAGCCGAATCCCACGGACCGCTGCTCTCCGCGCAGGACTACGCCGCCAAGAACGGCGGCGAACTGTGAGCGCCGCAGAGACGGGCATCACGTTCGCGCAGGTCAACTCCCCGAGCCTGGACGCGGACCTGTCCGTCCTGGACCCGGAGATCGCCGCGAAGATCGACGACGAGCTGACCCGCCAGCGCGAGGGCCTGGAAATGATCGCCTCGGAGAACCACACCGCGCGTGCCGTGATGCAGGCCCAGGGTTCCGTGCTGACCAACAAGTACGCCGAAGGCTACCCGGGCAAGCGCTACTACGGCGGCTGCGAGCACGTGGACGTTATCGAGCAGCTCGCCATTGACCGGGTGAAGGCCCTGTTCGGTGCCGGGTTCGCGAACGTGCAGCCGCACTCCGGAGCCCAGGCCAACGCCTCCGTGATGCACGCCCTGATCCGCCCGGGCGACACCATCATGGGCCTGAACCTGGCCCACGGCGGGCACCTGACGCACGGCATGAAGATCAACTTCTCCGGCCGGCTCTACAACGTCATCCCGTACCAGGTCCGCGAGGACGACCACCGGATCGACATGGCCGAAGTGGAGCGCCTGGCCCAGGAACACAAGCCGGCCCTGATCGTCGCCGGCTGGTCCGCCTACGCCCGGCAGCTCGACTTCGCCGAGTTCCGCCGGATCGCCGACTCCGTGGGCGCCTACCTCATGGTGGACATGGCACACTTCGCCGGGCTGGTGGCCGCCGGCCTGCACCCCTCGCCGGTGCCGCACGCCCACGTCACGACCTCCACCACGCACAAGACCCTCGCGGGCCCGCGCGGCGGCATCATCCTCTCCAACGATCCGGACATCGCCAAGAAGATCAACTCGGCTGTGTTCCCGGGCCAGCAGGGCGGACCGCTGGAGCACGTGATTGCCGGCAAGGCCGTCGCCTTCAAGGTCGCCGCTTCGCCGGAGTTCAAGGAACGCCAGGAGCGCGTCCTCGCCGGCGCGCACATCCTGGCCGAGCGGCTGATGCAGCCGGACGTGACGGCCAAGGGGATCTCCGTGATTTCCGGCGGCACCGACGTGCACCTCGTCCTGGTGGATCTGCGCAACTGCGAACTCAACGGCCAGGAGGCCGAGGACCGGCTCGCGGAAATCGACATCACCGTCAACCGCAACGCCGTCCCGTTCGACCCGCGCCCGCCGATGGTCACCTCGGGGCTGCGCATCGGCACCCCGGCGCTGGCCACCCGCGGCTTCGGCCAGGATGCCTTCGGCGAAGTCGCCGATATCATCGCCGAGGCCCTGACCGCCGACGCCGGAAGCGACCTGTCCGCTTTGCGCTCCCGGGTGGCGGCCCTCGCCGCCGCCCACCCGCTCTACCCGTCGGTGGACAACCTCGGCTAGAGCCCGTCCCACTGAAGTAAGCCCGACGCCGGGCCGCGGCCACAAGCCGCCGCCCGGCGCCGCGCCCCCCGGCAAAGTTGCCGCCAGCCGGCGGCCGCACCGCCTCCGGCAGGAGCCCCTGCCGGGCCGCAGCAAGACGTAGTAAGGAACCGACAATGGCCGTTGGAGTCTTTGACCTTTTTTCCATCGGAATAGGACCGTCAAGTTCGCACACCGTGGGACCCATGCGGGCCGCGGCGGTGTTCGCCGCGGAACTCCGGACCGAGGCGGTCCTGGACCGGGTGGCGTCGCTGCGCGTGGACCTGTATGGCTCGCTCGCGGCCACCGGCCACGGGCACGGCACCATGACCGCGATCCTGCTTGGCCTTGAGGGCTACCACCCGGAGAAGATCCTGCCCGAGGAGGTCGAGGAGCGGCTGGCTACGATCGCCGGGACCGGCACCCTGCAGCTCGCCGGCGCCGGAGAGGACAAAGGCGTGCCGCTGCCATATGGCGTAAAGGACATGGTTTTGCGGCCGCTGACGATCCTGCCCCGGCACACCAACGGCATGACGTTCACCGTCTTCGACGCCGACGGCGGGACCGTCCACGAGGCGACCTTCTTCTCTGTCGGCGGCGGCTTCATCGTCCGCGACGGGGAAGAAGACGCAGCGCTGCAGGAACTCGCCGAGTCCAAAAAGGAACTTCCCCTCCCGTTCCGCACCGCCGCGGAACTGCTCGCACACTGCCAGTCCCAGGGCCTGTCCATGGGCGAGGTGATGTTGGTCAATGAGCGGGCCTCCCGGACCGACCAGGAAATCCGGGACGGGCTGCTGCACATCTACTCGGTCATGGAGGACTGCGTCGAGATGAGCCTCAAGCGCGAGGGGCTGCTGCCCGGCGGGCTGAAGGTCCGCCGTCGGGCGCCCGACTGGCATGAGCGCCTCATGAAGGAGGACAAAGACCGGGACCCGAAATACTGGCAGGAGTGGGTGAACCTGATCGCGCTCGCCGTCAACGAGGAGAATGCCACCGGCGGCCGCGTGGTCACCGCCCCCACCAACGGCGCGGCCGGGATCATTCCAGCCGTGCTGTACTACGCGCTGCATTTCGCCCCGGGCATGGACAAAGCCACCCAGGCCGACCGTGACGACACGGTCGTCAAATTCCTGCTCACCGCGGCCGCCGTCGGGGTCCTCTACAAGGAGCAGGCCTCCATCTCCGGCGCCGAAGTGGGCTGCCAGGGTGAGGTGGGGTCGGCGTCGTCCATGGCGGCGGCGGGCCTGGCCGAGGTCATGGGCGGCACACCCGCGCAGGTGGAAAACGCCGCGGAAATCGCGATGGAGCACAACCTGGGGCTGACCTGTGATCCGATCGGCGGCCTCGTCCAGGTCCCGTGCATTGAACGCAACGCGATCGCGGCCGCGAAAGCCATCAACGCCGCCAAGATGGCGCTGTGGGGCGACGGCACGCACCGGGTCTCCCTCGACGAGGTCATCATCACCATGCGGGAAACCGGCCGCGACATGAGTTCGAAGTACAAGGAAACGGCCATGGGCGGCCTCGCCGTGAACGTGGTGGAGTGCTGAGCCGGCGCTAGTTGTTGATGGCCATCCAGGCATTAAGGGTGGAGGCGAACGAGACCCAGCCCAGGTAGGGCAGCAGTAGGACGGCGGACCAGCCGTTGATCGGGCGGAAGAGGACAATTGTCCAGATGATCGCTCCGATGAGGGCCACGATGATGCCCAGCGCGATCCACAGGGCCGCGCTGCCGAGGAACGGATAGAGCCCGAAGAACACGGGAGTCCAGAGGAAGTTCAGCGTCAACTGGACGGCGTAGACTTTCAGCGCTTTGGGCGCGCGCCGGTCCCGGGTCCGCCACACAAGCCAGGCGGCCACCGCCATCGCGGTGTACAAAAAGGTCCAGACCGGTCCGAAGAGCCAGTTCGGCGGTGACCACGGCGCTTTGTCCGCCGTGACATACCAGCCGTCGACGTTCGAGGCGGTCGACAGCCCGCCAATGGCGGCAACGGCGAATGAGGCCCCCAGCAGGACCAGGAGACCGAGGATCTGCTTGCCGGTCCCCGGAGTGCTGCGCTTGGATGTCCCGGACACGCCCGCCCGGCCGAAGGATTCCGAATGCGCTTTCATCTCTTCAGCCTAGCCGTTCCCGGGTGCCCGGGGCAGGGCCGTTAGACTTGGGGATGCATGCCGGCATGCCGCCCAAGCTCCACCCGCAATGATTGGATACCGCACACTTGCGTGAATTCACCGCCCGCTTTGCCACGACCGACGAGATCGCCAAGTGGGACTCCCACGTCACGGCGAATCCCAACGGCGGCAACCTCCTGCAGTCCGAGGCATTTGCCGAAGTCAAGCAGCACTTCGGCTGGAAACCATTGCACCTGGTTTACGAAACGGCCGACTACACGAGCTACAACCTGGTCCTGGAAAAGTCCTTCCCGGTGCTGGGCAAACTCTGGTATCTGATCAAGGGTCCGGACGTTGCCGGCGTCGAGGACATCCCCGGTATAGTCCGGGCCAATGCGGACTTCGTGAACCGGGCGAAGCTCGGCGTCTTCGCCATCAAGATCGAACCCGACATTGTGCTTTCCGACGACGCCCGGCAGGTCCTCGAAGGCGCCGGACTGGTCAAGACCCACAACCTGCAGCCCAATGACTCCACCGCGCTGCTGGACATCTCGCCGGAGGAAAACCAGCTGCTGCGCAACCTGCACTCCCGCGGCCGCAACGCCGTGCGCCGCGCGATCCGTGAAGGGGTGGAGGTCCGCAACGTCGAACCCACCGAAGAGAACTTCCGGGCGATGTATGCGCTGATGACCACCACCGTGGAAGCCAAGTCCCAGGTCCGGGTCCGGGAGTACGGGTACTACCAGCAGTTCTGGAACAACTTCCTGGCCCGCGGCCAGGGCCGGCTGCTGTTCGTGTACGAGAACGGCGTGCCCTCGGTGGGTGCGTTTGTGATCAACTACGGCCGCAAGGGAACCTACAAGGACGGCGGCTCGTTGCAGAAGCGCAGCCAGTACGGCGATTCCCACCTCGTTCAATGGACTGCCATCAACCAGCTCAAGGAGCTGGGCTGCACCGAGTATGACTTCTGCGGCACACCCCCGAGCGACCAGCTCAAGGACACGGCCAACCCCTTCCACGGGCTGGGCCTGTTCAAGACCAGCTTCAGCAAGACCGTGACCGACTTCGTGGGCTGCTATGACCAGGTGCTGGCCCCCCTGAAATACCGTGCGTGGATGGCGGCCGGCGAGCGGATCGCGCGCCAGCTTCACACCCGGCGTACCGGCCAGCAATTCTACTAAACCGCCTGCAACTGAAATTGAAGTGACCGGAATGACCCAATCGTCCGATGGCCGCCGCCAGCAGCCAGGTCCGGCCCTGCCGCGGACCGAACCCATGTCACCCGTGCAAATGGGCCAGCAGGCCGCCGGGAAGCGGATGCTCCGCCGGCTGGTCCAGGGCGAGCACCCGCCTACGGCCCCGATGAGCATCGTGGACCGGCTGGCCGGCAGTCCCTACGCCAACCCGATGATCCAGGTAGGCGGGGTGGATACCTCCGCCCGCAAGACGATCGACTTTGCCCTGCACCTCGCGGAGTCCATGTTCCGGTACGGCGCCGGCGCCCTGGAAGTCGAAACCAGCATCATCGCCATCACGGCCGCCCTCGGGCTGAAGAACATCGAAGTGGACATCACCAACCAGTCGGTCGCGATCAACTACGCGCCCAAGGACCAGACCCCCATCACGCTGCTGCGCGTCGTGCGGTCCTGGACCAACAACTACGCCGGCCTGGCCCAGGTGCATCAACTGGTCACGGACATCGTGACCGGCGGCGTCGGCCGGGAAGAGGCCGTGCGCCGGCTCGATGACATCACCCACAGCCCCAAACCGTTTCCCCGCTGGATGGTCACCACGGCGTCCGGGGTCTTTTCCGCGGCCTTTGTCGCTGTCCTGGG
>JBFGBS010000066.1:0-8274 GCA_041567475.1 Arthrobacter sp. | reverse complement strand
CCGGCATCACACCCACCACTACGAGAGCACAGAGAAGGAAACAGCATGCACATCAGACTCAACGGAACGGACCATAGCGTCGCCGACGGCGCCTCCGTCAGCACGCTGGTCAGCCAGCTCACCGGTCGCGAGATCGGCCGCGACGGCCGGTCCGCGGACGGCAGGAAGCTGGGGGTCGCCGTCGCACGGAATGCCGAGCTGGTGCCGCGGAGCCAGTGGCACGGTACGGCGCTCGCCGACGGCGACGACGTCGAACTCGTGACCGCGGTGCAGGGCGGGTGAGGGGCGTGGAGGACACCACCGTGAACATCCTGCCCGCCCCGCAGGAGCGGGCCTCCGGCCCGGCCGGCGACACCGGCCCGGACCCGTTCGTCGTCGACGGCATCCGGCTGGGCTCGCGCCTGATCATGGGAACCGGCGGGGCGCCCAGCCTGGACGGGCTGGGCGCCGCCCTCGTGGCGTCCGGGACCGCACTGACCACGGTCGCGATGCGCCGGTATTCGCCGGCCGAGACCGGCTCGCTATTCCAGCTGCTCCTGGACCACCGGATCCGGGTGCTGCCGAACACCGCCGGCTGTTTCACGGCGAGGGATGCGGTGCTGACCGCCGAACTGGCCAGGGAAGCCCTGGAAACGGACTGGGTGAAGCTCGAAGTCATCGCCGATGAACACACGCTGCTCCCGGACGCCGTGGAACTGGTCGACGCGACCGAACAGCTGGTGGCCCGCGGCTTTAAGGTCTTTGCCTATACCAACGATGATCCGGTCCTGGCCCTGCGGCTGGAGAACCTCGGCGCAGCCGCCGTTATGCCGCTGGGTTCGCCGATCGGCACCGGCCTGGGCATCCTGAACCCCCACAACATCGAGCTGATCGTCTCGCGGGCGTCCGTGCCCGTTGTCCTGGACGCCGGAATCGGTACGGCCTCGGATGCTGCCCTGGCCATGGAGCTTGGCTGCGACGCCGTCCTGCTGGCCACGGCCGTGACCCGGGCCCAGAATCCGGTACTGATGGGCGAGGCCTTCAAACACGCCGTCATCGCCGGTAGGCTGGCGAAAACAGCCGGCAGGATCCCGCGCCGCGAGCACGCCCTGGCCTCCTCCGCGATGGAGGGCCGGGCCGAATTCCTGTAACCGGGCCTGGGCCGGCCGGGGTGGCATCCGGCGGTACCGGCCCGGAGCCGGCCGGTCTGCCCGCAAGCAAAGGAGCGCACGATGGGAACCCCGGATGTCCTCAGCGCCAGCCAGATCGACTCCGCCCTGGCGGGGCTGCCGGACTGGCGATACCGGCTTGGCGGTCTCGTGACCGTCTACAAGGCGCCGAGCAGCGCCGCAGCCCTGGAACTGATCGCGGCCATCGGGCGGCTCGCTGAGGAACAAGGCCACCACCCGGACCTCGACTGGCGCTACAACCGGGTGTTTGTGCGCTACAGCTCCCATGACGCCGGCGGCCACGTGACCGCACGGGACGTTGCGGCCGCGGCCGCGGCCACGGCCGCCGCCGCCACGGCCGGCGCCGCCGCGGAGCCGGGGCTGTTCCGGTCCATTGAGATCGGCATCGACTCAGAGGACCCTGCCGCGATTTCCGAAGTGTGGCGGGTGGCCCTCGGGTACCGGAGGTCAGGTTCGGGAGAGCTCCAGGATCCTTACGGCCGCGGCCCGGGGGTCTGGTTCCAGGCGACCCCCACGCCGGACAGCAACCGCCTCCATGTTGACGTGCACCGCAGCCTCGCCGAGTCCGGTCCCGTCCAGGCCAAGACCGCGGCCGCCGGGGCGTTAATGAACCATGACCACGCACCCGGCTGGGTGGTGGTCACGGACGTGCAGGGCAACCGGCTCTGTCTCTGCACGGAAGCGGGCCACGGCCCCGAGCCTGCGCAGGGCCGGCCGGCGCCGGACTAGAGCCTGAGGATGGACGTGAGCCGGGCGGTGTCGTGCCGGGTCCGGTTCCTGCCCAGGAACACGACGACCGCGACCGCCGCGGCGACGCCCAGGACCGGCGGCAGGATCCACGGGATCCAGGTCAGGCCAGGCAGGTAGCCGAACCCTGCGGACATAAAGATGATCCAGCTCAGCATGCCCACCAGGGCCGAAACCCCCGCGGGCACGCTGATGCCGTATTTGGCGTGCCGCTTATCGTTGGCCCACACCACGAATCCCGCGGCGACGGAAACCATCGCGACCACAATCAGGGACAGCATTCAAGACACCTTTTCGTTGCGGGGACAGGGACCGGGGCAGGCCGTCAACGCCTAGAGCGCGCCGAACCCGACCCGGCGGACCTCTTCGGCTCCGATTTCGACGTAGCCCAGGACGCCTGCGGGCACAATCACCTGGCGGCCCTTCTCGTCCGTCAGGCGCAATTCGGTGCCGCTGGCGATGGCTTCGCCAACGACCTTGGCCACGGCGTCAGCATCCTGGGTGGATTCGAGGACAATTTCGCGGCCGATATTCTGAATGCCGATCTTTACTTCCACTACAAGGCCTCCCAGCCAATCAAAGTTTTCAGGTGTTCTCTATTTGTAGTCTAGGTCTCTTTGGGGAAGCGGGAGATTCCGCGCCAAGCTAAACGGTAAATCAGGTCGCTGGCCACATCGAGGTCCAGATCGCCGCCGGTTTCGAGCCAGTACCGTGCGCTGACCTGCGCCATTCCTGCGAGTCCGCGGCCCAGGAGTTGGGCCTCGAGCGGGGGCAGCTTGGTGTCCTCGGCGATCACCCGCGCCACCGCGTTGGCGAACGTCTTGTTGAAATCCTCCAGCCGCTCGCTGACGTCCGGATCATTGACCAGGTCGGATTCGAACACGAGGCGGTGGGCGCGGTCGTCGCCGGCGATGAACCGGTAGTAGGCGCGCATCACGGCCTTGACGCGTTCCTTGTTGTCGGTGGTGGAGTTCAGGGCCCCCAGCAGCAGCTCAATGAGGCTCGAGAGGTGGCTGTCCAGCAGGGCGATATACAGCTCGCGCTTGGACGGGAAGTGCTGGTAGAGCACGGGCTTGCTGACCCGTGCCGTCTCGGCAATTTCATCCATGGCGGCGCCGTGATAGCCGTTGGCCACAAACACTTCCTGCGCTGCAGCGAGCAACTGGGCCCGGCGCTCGTCGCGGGGGAGCCGTGCGGAGCGCCCGCCGCTCCGCGGCTGCGCGGCAGGCGGCTTGCCGGCCTGGCCCCGTCCAACCGGTGGCTGATCAATCACGGACGTCCCTCTTTCCTCGAACCGATTATGTACACCTTACGCGCCGGTAATATGACCCGGCGGTATCTGCGGGCATAGATTGAGGTATGGCTTCCCTGACTGACGACCCCGCCGCCTCCTCAACGCCGCCGCGACGGCCCGGGCCCCTGGTTGAGCCCGCGGACGTGCTCAGCCCGGAGGAGGTGGAGCGGTACTCACGGCACCTGATCATTCCCGAGATCGGCACCCTCGGTCAACGCCGCCTCAAGAATGCCAAAGTCCTCGTAATCGGGGCCGGCGGCCTGGGCTCTCCGGCGCTGCTGTACCTTGCCGCTGCGGGGGTGGGAACCCTGGGCATCATCGACGACGACACGGTCGACCTGAGCAACCTGCAACGCCAGGTAATCCACGGCGTCGCGGACGTCGGCCGGCCAAAAATCGACTCCGCCCGGGATGCCATTGCCGCGTTGAATCCGCTCGTCAGCGTCAGGCTGCACAACACCCGGCTCGACGCCTCCAACGCCTTGGAGATCTTCGCCGGATATGACCTCATTCTTGACGGGGCCGACAACTTCGCGACCCGGTATCTCGTCAACGATGCAGCGGCGATCCTGGGCAAGCCCTACGTCTGGGGCTCCATCTTCCGCTTCGACGGCCAGGTCAGTGTGTTCTGGGAACAGTACGGGCCGACCTACCGCGACCTGTACCCCGAGGCGCCGCCGGCGGGGTCCGTGCCCTCCTGCGGGGAAGGCGGCGTGTTCGGGATGCTCTGCGCGGCCGTCGGCTCGCTCATGGTGACCGAAGCCGTCAAACTGATCACCGGCGCCGGGCAGTCCATGCTGGGCCGGTTGGCCCTTTTTGACGCGCTCGGCGGAACCTGGCGGGAAATCAAGGTCGCCCGCGATCCTGCCGCGGAGCGGGTCACCGAGCTGACCGATTACGAGGCGTTCTGCGGTATCACCCCCGGGCCCGAGGCCGGGGCCGACCCCGGGCACACCGTCACCCCCACCCAGCTCGCCACCATGCTGGCGTCCCGGAAGGCCGGCCTCAAGGACTTCCACCTGGTGGATGTCCGCGAGAGCGGCGAGCACGAGATCGTCCGGATCGAGGGTGCCGTGCTGATCCCGCAGGGCAGGATCCTGGCCGGGGAGGCCTGGCACGAACTGCCGCAGGACACGGACATCGTGTTCCACTGCAAGGCCGGGACCCGTTCGGCTGCTGTGCTGGCTGCGGCGCGTGCCGCCGGTTATGACCGCGTCAGCCACCTCGAGGGCGGAATCATCGCCTGGGTCCGGGAAATCGAGCCTGCGAAGCCGGTGTACTGACGGGTGACTCCGCGGCGGGACCGGAGCGCGGCCGGGGTGCCGGCGGTGCGGCGCGGGTGCGCATCCTGCCGGCCGGCGGACGCGGGGCCGGCTGCTACGCGGTGTGCCGTTCCTGGTCGGCGCCGGGCAGCCCGGCGTGCTCGGCCGGGCATGCAGCTGCGGCCGGGGCCGCCGGCTGATCGACCGTGATGCCGTAGAGGGCTTCAAGGCCGGCAACGTAATGTTCCTGCTGTCCGTTCGCTGCCAGCTCCCTGGCGCGCACCGTGGGCACATGCAACAGCTGTTTGACCATGCGGCGCAGGGCGAATTCCACTTCTTCGGCGGCGGCCGTGCAGCCGTGGCGGGCGCGGACTTTTTCCATCTCCGCATCGAGCACGTTCATCGTGTGGCGGCGCAGGGCCACGATCGCCGAATCCACCGCGCGCGTCTCGCGTTCCTGCTCGAAGGCGATGGCAGCGCCGGTAACAATGCTGCTGGCCTGGGTCAGCGACTCGGCCTGCTCCTGCGGGGCCGCCAGGCGGACCGACTCAAGGGTCAGGAGCTCGACGCCGTCGAGCTCGCCGACGGCGGGGTCGAAGTCGTGGGTGAGGGCGAGGTCGATCGCGATCAGCGGCTGCGTCGACGCGGCCCGGACCTGGGCCAGCTCGGCCGCTTCGACGCGCGTGTCCGAGCCGCTGCAGCCGATCATGACATCGGCCGCGGCAACCGCGGCCGGGAGGGTCTCGTCGTCCAGGGCCGTTCCGCCGCGGGTTGCGACGAAGCCGGCGGCGCGCCCGGAGGAGGAGAACACGGAGACCTCGGTGCAGCCGCGCTCGCGCAGCAGCGACATGGTGGCCCCGGCATAGGCGCCGGTCCCGAAGACCACTGCCTTCTTACGGGACCAGTCGGGATCCTCGGACAGATCGGTGGCCAGGTCGAGGGCCACGGAGACGATGGAGAGGCCGCGGGAGCCCAGCGCCGTCTGCGCGCCGACATCCTTGGCGGTTTTGGAGGCTGCCTGGAACAGCCGCACGAGCGGGGCACTGGCGGTCCCCTCGTGCTGGGCCGTAATCAGGGCCCGGCGGACCTGCCCGGCGATCTCGCGTTCACCGACGACGGCGGAGTCCAGCCCGGAGCTGACTGCGAAGAGGTGCTGGCTGACGTCGGGGCCGATCCGGGTTCCGAAAGCGCGGGAGACCCGCTGGTCGCTGAGGCCGCTGGTGGCGCTGATCCTGGAGATGAAGGCCTCGCGGGCCACCGCGACATCGTCGCCGTGCTGGGCTTCGGCATAGATTTCGAAGCGGTTGCAGGTGGCAAGGACAATCGCACCCGCCACTGCCGGCGATCCGGCGAGCGTGGATGTCGCGAGCTCCGAAGCACCGGTGCTCAGTTGAGCAACGGTTTCGAGGTCGATGTCGGCGTGTGTAGCCACCAATGAAAATAGAACCACAGCACCCCCATCATAGCTTTTCGACAAGCGTACCGAGTGACGGGGCACTGAGAGTCCTGACACCCGGGAGTGTGACGGCCGCCACGCCCGCAGCCTCGACCCGTCCCGGTGACAGGCTGTGGTTATCTTTTGCGGCCGAATTTGGGCACAATCGGAGGCATGAATCCTAGCGCTGCGGCCACCGACGACACCTCCCGAGTCAGCCCTGCCCCCGAGGGCGGTGCCATCGGCGGGCTCGACGCCGGACACCCCCTGATGGACGGGCGGACCGCGAACTCGCCGCTCATCACCGCCTACCGCGGCGGCACGCCCTCCCGGCGTCCCGTCTGGTTCATGCGCCAGGCCGGCCGGTCGCTGCCGGAATACCTTAAAGTCCGCGAAGGCGTCGGGATGCTCGAGTCCTGCCTCCGGCCCGAACTCGCTGCCGAAATCACGCTGCAGCCGGTCCGCCGCCACGACGTCGATGCTGCCATCTTCTTCTCCGACATCGTCATTCCGCTCAAGCTGGCCGGCGTCGGCGTCGACATCGTCCCCGGCGTCGGGCCTGTCCTCGAGCATCCGGTCCGGACCGCGGAGGACGTCGCCGCGCTCCCGCAGCTGACCTGGGAAGCGCTCGAACCCATCCGCGAAGCCGTCCGGCTGACCGTGGCACAGCTGGGCAGCACCCCGCTGATCGGGTTCGCCGGGGCCCCCTTCACCCTTGCGGCCTACATGATCGAGGGCAAGCCCTCCCGCGACCACCTTGGCCCGCGCACCATGATGCACGCCGACCCGGAGACCTGGAACGCGCTGGCGGCCTGGGCGGCAGACGCCTCCGGCATGTTCCTGCGCGCCCAGCTCGAAGCCGGCGCCTCCGCCGCGCAGCTCTTCGACTCCTGGGCCGGATCGCTCGGCCTCGCCGACTACAAGCGCTTTGTCGCCCCGGCCTCGTCCCGGGCCCTGGACCATGTCCGCCATCTCGGCGCCCCGCTGATCCACTTCGGCACCGGAACCTCGGAACTGCTCGTGGCCATGCGCGACGTCGGCGTGGACGTCGTGGGCGTCGACTACCGCCTGCCGCTCGACGAGGCCAACCGCCGGCTCGGCGGCACGGTGCCGCTGCAGGGCAACATCGACCCTGCCCTGCTCTCGGCCCCCTGGGAGGTCCTGGAAGCCCACGTCCGCGAGGTGCTCGCGGCCGGCGCCGCGGCACCCGGCCACGTGGTGAACCTCGGCCACGGCGTCCCGCCGGAGACGGACGCGACAGTCCTGACACGCGTCGTTGAGCTCATCCACTCGATCTCACCGGAATAACGCATGGACGCTGGCCGGCCTGCCCCCGGGACCACGGCCGTCGTGGTGGGCGGCGGCATCTCGGGCCTGCTGGCAGCACGGGAATTGGCTCTGGCCGGGGTGCGTACCACCGTCCTGGAAGCCTCGGCTGACTGGGGAGGCTGCGTCGGACACCACACCGTCGCCGGTTTGAGCCTGGACAGCGGCGCGGAATCCTTCGCCACCCGCTCCACGGCGGTGGCGGACCTCGCCGCCGCCCTCGGGCTCGGGGACGAGATCGTGGCGCCGAATTCGGGCGGCGCATGGGTCCAGCTGCCGGGCGGGCCGCGCGAACTGCCCAAGACGGGGATCCTGGGCATCCCGGCCAACCCCTGGGACCCCGAAGTGCGGCGCTCCCTCGGATTGCCCGGGACACTCCGGGCCGCTCTCGACGTGCTGCTGCCGGCGTCGGTGGGCACCGCCGCCGAGGCCACCAGCGTGGCGGACCTGGTCCGCGCCCGGATGGGCCGGCGGGTGCTGGAGCGGCTCGTGGCGCCGGTCGTCGGCGGCGTGCACTCGGCTGACCCGGCCCTGCTGGACGTCGATATGGTGGCGCCCGGGCTGCGGGACGGAATCCGCCGGCACGGCTCCCTGGCCGCCGCCGTATCCGCCCAGCGCCGGGGACGGGGTCCGGAGGCCCCCTCGGCCGCGCCCGGGGCCCGCGCCGCTGCCCCGCAGAAGGCGGGCTCCGCCGTCGCTGGCCTGCGCGGCGGCATGCACACGCTGGTGGCGGCGCTCCTGGCGGACCTGCGGACTCGCGGGGTCACCTTGCTCAGCGGGGCCCGCGCCGACGCCGTGCGGCGGGTTCCGGCCGGCTGGCGCGTGCGCGCCGGCGGCGCAACGTACGACGCCGGACTCCTCGTCGTCGCCACGGAGGGCCCGGCCGCGGTGGCTCTGCTTGCGGACGCCGTGCCTGAACTCGCCGACCTCCGGCCCGCCGCGGGACCCGACGTCGCCCTGGTCACGCTTGTCGTCACCTCTCCCGGCCTGGACGCCGCACCGCGCGGCACGGGAGTTCTTGTGGCACCGCAGAGCCCGGGT
>JBFGBS010000065.1:0-8289 GCA_041567475.1 Arthrobacter sp. | reverse complement strand
TCGCAGCTGGAAAAGCTGGGCTATCTGCGCCGTGATCCCAAGCGCCCGCGGGCGATGGAAGTGCTGATGCCGCTGACCTTGGATGAGGGAAACAGCGTAATCCCCGGCGTGGAAAATCCCCGTGGCCTGCGCGCCGTCGGCGGACTGTCAGTCTCGGAACTGGCCAGCGCTACGGATACGGCAATGGTGCCGTTCGTCGGGCGGATCGCCGCCGGTGGCCCTATCCTTGCCGAGCAGGTGGTCGAGGACGTTATGCCGCTGCCGCGCCAGCTCGTAGGCCACGGCGAACTGTTTATGCTCCGGATCGCCGGGGATTCGATGATCGACGCAGCGATCTGCGACGGCGACTGGGTTGTGGTCCGCCGGCAGAACGACGCGGTGAACGGGGACATCGTGGCGGCACTGCTCGATGACGAGGCGACCGTCAAGACCTTCCGTCAACGCGACGGCCACACCTGGCTGCTCCCGCAAAACACCCAGTACGAGCCGATTCTCGGCGACCACGCTGTCCTGATGGGCAAAGTCGTTTCGGTCCTGCGTTCCCTCTAACTTCGGCGTAGGCAGCCGCTTCGGCCCTGATGCGAACACGGCCAGGCCCACGGCGTCCTGCCGTCCCGGCGGCGTCGGCACTGTCCCCCCAGCTCGGCGCCGCAGCGGCCAAAGCCCGGCCCGGGCTAGGCTTTGGCCGGCTCCTTGGCGAGCCGCTCCAGCGCGGCCAAGGCAATTGACGGGTCGGTTGTCGGCCAGAAGGGCGGCAGGGCTGCGCGGAGGAAGCCGCCGTAGCGTTCCGTCGAGAGCCGCGAATCCAGGACAGCCACCACGCCTTTGTCGGAGGTGGACCGGATCAGCCGGCCCGCGCCCTGGGCGAGGCGGATGGCGGCGTGGGTCGCCGAAACCGCCATAAAGCCGTTCCCGCCGGACTGCGCCACGGCCCGTGACCGTGCCGTCATCAGCGGGTCATCGGGCCGAGGGAACGGAATCCGGTCAATCACGACGAGCCGGCACGATATCCCGGGAACGTCGACGCCTTGCCATAGGGACATCGTCCCGAACAGGCAGGTGTCAGGTTCGTCGGCGAACTGCCGTACGAGCGCCGTCATGGACGAATCCCCCTGGCACAGGATGCTGTGGTCCAGCCGCGGGCGCAGGGCCTCGGCGGCCTCCTCGGCCGCCCGGCGGGAGGAGAAGAGGCAGAGGGCCCCGCCGCCGGACGCGCGGATCAGTTTTTCGAGCTCATCCAAGGCCTCCGGGGATGTTCCGCGGCCGGGCTTGGGCAGGTGGCGCGCAACGTAGAGGATGCCCTGCTTCGGATAATCGAACGGCGACCCGACGTCGACGCCGGTCCAGCTTGGAGCGCCGCTGCCGACCAGCCCGAGGCCGCCGGCGGCCGGTTCGAAGGCCGACCCGATCGCCAGGGTGGCCGAGGTCAGGATGACGGTGTGGTCCGCGAACAGGCCCTCCCGGAGGCGCCCGGCAACACTCAGCGGAGCCACGTTGATCAGGGCCGGGGCGTGCTCGTCCGGCTGGGAGTATCCCTGTTGCGGGTCGAAGGTGCTGTTCCGCGAAAACCAGACAACCTCGCGGTTCTCGCGCGCCGCCAGCAGCCGTTCGCAGAGCTCAAGGATGACCATCAGCCGCGAGCGAGCCAGTTGCCGGCCGCCGTCGGCCGTGGCGCCGCTCTCCTGCTTGGAATCCGACAGTGCCGCACGGCACGCATCGCGCAGCTGGTCCACGCAATCCAGCTGCTCGGTGTTGAGTCCGTTCGGCATGAGCCCGCTGGGTACCCCGGCAATGGCCAATTCGAGGTTGGCGGCGGCATTGTTCAGTGCATCCACGGTGATCCCGGTGTGCTTCCGGGCGCCGGACGCGGCCGCGTGGATCATGGCCACCGACAGTTGACCCGAGACGGCGCCGGTGACACGGTCCTGCAGCTCGTGCGCTTCGTCCACGACCACAACGTCGTATTCGGGCAGCACCGCAAGGCCTTCGAAGGCGCTGACGGCGAGCATGGCGTGATTGGTCACTACGACATCGGCGTCGGCGGCGTTCTGCCGGGCCAGTTCGCTGAAGCATTCGGCGGCGAGCGGGCACTTCTGGGCGCCCAGGCACTCCATGGAGGTGACGGAAACCTGGCGCCAGGCCCGGTCCGTCACTCCGGGCATCAGTTCGTCGCGGTCCCCCGTGGCGGTTTCTTCGGCCCACTCGCGCAGCCGGACCACTTCCTTGCCGAGCTGGGAGGCTGGGCCGCCCATGGCTGCCGCAAAATGCGGCACGCTGGTGTCCTCGCCAAGGGAGAAGAGCTGCCCTTCGGAGGGTTCTTCGGACGGGAACCCGCCGTCGAGCTTGTGCCGGCAGACGTAGTTGGACCGGCCCTTGACGAGCGCGATTTTCACCGGGCGTTCCAAGGCCGGAGTAATGCTCTTCAGCAGCCGTGGCAGGTCCCGGCCCACGATCTGGGTCTGCAGCGCCAGCGTGGCGGTGGAGACGAGCGTGGGTTTGTTGCTGACCAGCGAGTGCGCGATCAGCGGAATCAGGTAGGCCAGGGACTTGCCGGTGCCCGTACCTGCCTGGACGAGCAGGTGATCGCCGGTTTCGATGGCGCGGGCCACCTGCCGGACCATCTCGTGCTGGCCGCTGCGGCTCTGCCCGCCCATGCCGGCCACGGCCCGGTCGAGCAGTTCGATGACGCGTTGCTCGCTCGCCGTTCCGGGCGCTGCGGCCGGCTCCGGCGCGTCCGGCTCAGTGGCCGTCGGTGCGTCTGCTGCGGGTACGTCGGCGGCGGGCGCACCGGCGGGTTGGCCCGCTGATGCGCCCGCCGCAGAAGGATGCGTTTCAGTCATTGGTGACGAACGAGGCGAGCTCGGCCGCGAGGCCTTCACGCACCAACACCACGGCACGGGTGCCGGTATCTTCGTGGTCGAGGCTGACGATCTCGGCGTCGGTCTCGTGGAGTTTGTTCAGCAGGTCCCCGCGGTCGTACGGGATCAGCAGTTCCAGTTTGACTCCGGGCCGCGGGATGCCGTCGCTGATGGCCTGCAGCAGCTCCGGAAGTCCCTCGCCCGTGCGCGCCGATACGACCACATGGCGCGGTTCGCGCTGCTTGAGCCGTTCCAGCACAAAGGGATCGGCGGCGTCGGCCTTGTTCAGCACGATGATCTCGGGGATCTTGCGCGCGTCGACTTCGCTGAACACGGTCCGCACGGCGGCAATCTGTCCCTCGGGATCCGGGTGCGAGGCGTCCACGACGTGCAGGATCAGGTCTGAGTCGGCAACTTCCTCCAAGGTGGAGCGGAAGGCTTCGACCAGCTGGGTGGGCAGGGAACGGACGAACCCGACGGTGTCGGCCAGGGTGTAGCCCAGACCGTCCGCGGTTTCGGCTTTCCGGACCGTCGGGTCCAGGGTGGCGAACAGGGCGTTCTCCACCAGGACGCCGGCGTCGGTCAGCCGGTTCAGGAGCGAGGACTTGCCGGCGTTGGTGTACCCGGCAATCGCGACGGACGGGACGGAGTTCCGGCGGCGGTTGGCCCGCTTCGTCTCGCGGGCGGGCTTCATCGCGGCGATCTCGCGGCGCAGCTTCGCCATCCGTGTCCGGATCCTGCGGCGGTCCAGTTCGATCTTCGTTTCACCGGGACCGCGTGAACCCATACCGGCTCCGGCGCCGCCGACCTGGCCGCCGGCCTGGCGGGACATCGAATCGCCCCAGCCGCGCAGCCGCGGCAGCAGGTATTCAAGCTGGGCCAGTTCCACTTGGGCCTTGCCCTCGCGGCTCTTGGCGTGCTGGGCGAAGATATCCAGGATCAGGGCGGTCCGGTCGATGACCTTGACCTTGACGATGTCCTCCAGGCCGCGGCGCTGGGACGGAGCGAGTTCGGCGTCGACAACGACGGTATCCGCGCCGGTGGACATCACGATGTCCTTGAGCTCCTGTGCCTTGCCGGAGCCCAGGTAAGTGCCGGGATCGGGCTTGGCACGGCGCTGGACGAGGCCGTCGAGGACTTCCGAGCCGGCCGTTTCGGCGAGGGCCGCGAGTTCACGCAGCGAGTTCTCGGCGTCGGCGAGGGTGCCCTCGCTCCACAGGCCGGCCAGGACCACACGTTCGAGGCGCAACTGGCGGTATTCGACTTCGGTAACGTCTTCGAGCTCGGTGGACAGGCCCGCTGTACGCCGCAGGGCATGCCGTTCGGCAAGGTCCTGCTGGTCGCCGTCGTAGTCGCTGCGTTCCCCGTCGGCGCGTGAGATGGCCTGGGCCTTACCGAACACTGCTTTGGGTTCGTCCGTGCCGGAGGCTGCTTCCCGGGCGGGGGTGTCTTTGGACAGGATCCGGTCGATCACTGCCTGGATTTCCGCAGGACCCAAGTCCTGGTCGGCTGCGTCGGGTCCGGTGTTGGGCTGACTGGTCATGGTCTCCTTATAAGATTCGGCACTTCCAGAATAGTGCCGATTGCGTCCGTGCGCTGCGGTATTCGCGCTGGGCGGACTCCCCGGCCCGATCCGGCCGGGCCCAGGCAGGCGGTTTTGTCCCGGCGCCCGGTTTCACATCCGGGCAGGCGGGCCACTAATCTGGCCAGTTATGGAGTCTGCACACTATTTCAGCGCCCAGCCCGCCGGGCCGTTCATCCGCAAGCCACTCACCGTGGAGCTTGCCGGTGAAACCCGCCAGCTGCAGAGCTCCTCGGCGATCTTCAGCCCGGACGGGATCGACAAAGGCACGGCCGTCCTGCTGGCCGAGGCCCCGGCACCGGCCCCGCAGGGCAACCTGCTGGACATTGGCTGCGGCTGGGGCCCGATTGCCTTGACCCTCGCCCTGCGGGCGCCGCACGCCCGCGTCTACGCCGTGGACGTCAACGAACGCTGCATCACCCTGACCAACGAAAACGCCGCCCTGTTGGGGCTCGGCAACGTCACGGCGAGCACCCCGGAAGCCGTCGATCCGGACCTGAGGTTCGACACCATCTGGTCCAACCCGCCAATCCGGATCGGCAAGGACGAACTCCATGCGCTGCTGCGCCTGTGGCTGCCACGGCTGGCGCCGGGCGGTTCGGCCTGGCTGGTCGTGCAGAAAAACCTGGGCTCGGATTCCTTGCAGCGCTGGCTGGCCGCCGAACTGGACAGCAGCTTCACGGTGAGCCGGGAAAGTACGTCGAAGTCCTTCCGGATCATCCGGGTCAGGAAAGCGTCCCGCTAGCGACGATCACGGCCGGGCCGCTGAGTTCAACATGTTCGTGGCCGTCCACGCCCGGGAAGAACTTCACACCGACGACACCGCCGGGCACATGGACGTCCCACGCGTCCGGGGCGCCTTCGCCGGCCCAGTGGCGGATCGCGACGGCGGCCGCGCAGGCACCGGTACCGCAGGACTGGGTCTCCCCCACCCCTCGTTCATGGACGCGCATCGTGATGGACCCGACGCCGTCGTGAACCAGCGGTTCGGACGGGACGACGAATTCGACGTTGGTGCCGTGCGGGGGCGTCGGATCAACGTGGGGAGCGGTGAACAGCGCGGTCGCTTCGAGTTCGGCGAGCTCGGCCAGTGCCACGACGGTGTGCGGATTGCCCATGCTGACCGAGAGGCCGGGCCGGGCTACCTCCAGGCCCTCGGCGCTGACCAGTGAGTCCATCGCCCGGGCCGTGGCCTCGCCGGGGAAGATAAACTCCCAGCGGCCCATGTCGACGGCGTAGCCGGATGCCGTGCGGACGATCGTTTTGACGCCGCCGCGGGTGCCGATCGTGAGCGATTCTCCGGCCGGCAGGTCAACGAGTCCTTCGGCGATCAGGAAGTGCACAAAAACCCGGACGCCGTTGCCGCACATTTCCGACAGGGAACCGTCGCCGTTGCGGTAGTCCATAAACCATTTGGCCCCGGGGTGCTCCATCAGCAGCTCCTGGCCTTCGGGCAGGAGCATGGAGGGGACAGCGCGGATCAGGCCGTCCCCGCCGATACCGCGGTGCCGGTCGCAGAGGGCCGCCACCTGCTCCGGCGTGACGGTCAGCGCACCGTTCGGGTCCGCGATCAGTACGAAGTCATTGCCCGTGCCGTGGCCCTTGGAGAATTTCAATCCGCTCAGTCCGGCGGAGTTACGGTCAGCGGCCGCGGCCAGGTTTTCTTCCATGCACCCCAGATTACCGTTTCGGCGCCGTGCTCCGGCAAAGCGCCGCGGACCGGGCGACGAGTTGCGGGTCTTCCCAGTCGAGCCAGGTGATGCGCGGATCCGCACGGAACCAGGTGAGCTGGCGCCGGGCGAATTGGCGGGTGGCGACGATTGTTGCTTCGGCGGCCTGAGCGACGTCGAGGTTCCCGTCAAGGACGCTCAGGAACTGGGCGTAGCCGAGGGCCCGCGGCGCGGTCCGGCCGCTGCGGAGGCCGGCGGCGTCGAGCCGGCGGACTTCCGCCAGCAAGCCATTCTCCACCATGGCGTGGACGCGGCGGGCCAACCGTTCCCGGAGGACGTCGCGGTCCACCTCCAGCCCGATCTGGACGGCCGGCGCGAAGTACTCGCGGGTGGGCATAAAGGAGCTGAAGGGCCGGCCCGTGAGCTCGAAGACCTCCAGGGAGCGGATGATCCGGCGGGCGTCGCCGAGCCGGGCGGCAGAGATCGGATCGACGCTCTCCAGCCGTTGCCGCAGCACCTCCAGTCCTACGGTGTCCATCTCCGCTTCGAGCCGGCGGCGGATCGCCGGGTCCGTACCGGGGAACTCCAGGACATCGAGGGCGGCGCGCACATAGAGTCCGGAGCCGCCGGCGAGGATCGCCCGTTTACCGCGGCCGTGGATGTCGCTGATGAGCGCCCGGGCCCGCTGCTGGAAGTCCGAGACGCTGGCTTCCTCGGTCACGTCGAGGATGTCCAGCAGGTGGTGCGGCACTGCCCTGCGCTCGGCCAGGGAGATCTTGGCCGTGCCGATGTCCATGCCGCGGTAGAACTGCATCGCGTCGGCGTTGATGACCTCGCCGTCGAGCTCCAGGGCGAGGGATACCGCAAGATCCGATTTGCCGGAGCCGGTTGGCCCGACGACGGCGATCACCGGCGGCGCCGTTCCTTCCGGCGCCGCGTCGCGCGCTTTGTGTTCTCCGGCAGGTTCGCCCACCGGACTAGCGGCCGCGCTGCGGCAGTGCCGGCATCCCGAGGGACACCCCGGCCTTGCCCGCGCCGGCCCCCGGTGCGGGGGCGCCGCATGAATCGGCCTGGGACCGGTCCCACGCGTCGCCGGCCCGGGAGCGCCGGAGGCTGTAATCGTCGGCGGTCGCCGGGTCTGCGACCAGGTGGAAGGCCGCGGCTTCGGTACTGGTGACCGTCACGAGGTCTCCGGGGCGCGGGGTTTCGGCGCCGTCTGGGACGGAGAAGTGCACGAGGCGCTGGTCCTGGGAACGGCCGGAGAGCCGGTGGGTTTCCTCCGCCTTGCGTCCGGAGTGGGCGGTGACCATCACTTCGACGCGCCGGCCCAGCTGGCGGGCATTCTCTTCGGCCGCAATCCGGTCCTGCAGGGCCGTGAGCCGTTCGAAGCGCTCCTGGACAACGGCCTTGGGCAGCTGCCCGGGCAGATCGGCCGCGGGCGTTCCGGGCCGCTTGGAGTACTGGAAGGTGAAGGCGGTGGCGAAGCGGGACTTCTCCACCACGTCCAGGGTGGCTTGGAAGTCTTCTTCGGTTTCGCCGGGGAAGCCGACGATGATGTCGGTGGAGATCGCCGCGTGCGGGATCTTCTCCCGGACCTTGTCCAGGATGCCCAGGAACTTCGTGGACCGGTAGGAGCGTTTCATGTCCTTGAGGACCTTGTCGGAGCCGGACTGCAGCGGCATGTGCAGTTGCGGCATCACGTTGCGGGTTTCGGCCATGGCGTCAATGACGTCGTCCGTGAAAGCCGCCGGGTGCGGGCTCGTGAACCGCACGCGCTCCAGGCCCTCGATCGCCCCGCAGGCCCGCAGGAGCTTCGAGAACGCCTGCCGGTCGCCGAACTCGACGCCGTAGGAGTTCACGTTCTGGCCCAGCAGGGTCACCTCGATGGCGCCGTCGTCGACAAGGGCCTGGATTTCGGCCAGGATCTCGCCGGGCCGGCGGTCTTTTTCCTTCCCGCGGAGGGCGGGGACGATGCAGAAGGTGCAGGTGTTGTTGCAGCCGACGGAGATGGATACCCAGCCGGAATAGACCGAATCGCGCTTGGTCGGCAGCGTCGACGGGAACACGTCCAGGGATTCGAGGATTTCCAGCTGGGCTTCGTTATTGTGGCGTGCCCGGTCCAAAAGCGCGGGGAGGGCCCCGACGTTGTGGGTGCCAAACACGGCATCCACCCATGGCG
>JBFGBS010000064.1:0-8359 GCA_041567475.1 Arthrobacter sp. | reverse complement strand
GGCCGGCCAGGTCATTGCCTTCGGTGATGACCGCATTGCCGCCCCCCGGACCTTCACGGTCGGTGTGGAGCGGCTCGCGGCAGGGGAGAGCTCCTACCAGCGCGTGGACAGCGCCTACCAGGCCCTCGCGGCGGTCCTTCCGGTGTGGAACCTCCGGACCGTCTACCGGGCTGTCGACGAGGACCTCGTGCGTCAGCTCAGCAAAGGCTTTTACGGCGGGACGCTCCGGCGTCTGCCCGAGGGGCAGTCCGCGACCGGGCTGGACCGGGCGTTGTCGGTCGAATACCTGCCCGACGGGACGGGACTGCCAAGCGCGGAAGACGACGGCGTCGAATCGGTCGTGGCCGAGGTCAACCGTGCCGTGGAACTCGTCTTCGAGCACGCCCGGCTCCGGCCCCGGACCTCGCTGGCCGTCGTCACGGGCAGCCTTCGCCACGCGGCGCGGATCGGTGAATCCATCAGGCTGCAACTGCCGAACCACCCGTCGCTGGCCAGTTTCTTCACAGCCGGTGACGAATCTTTCCGGGTTGTCGACCTCGAACGGGCCCAGGGCCTGGTCCGGGACCACGTCATTTTCTCCCCGGGCTACGGCCGCACCCCGCACGGGCGCACCTTGCACAGCCTGGGGCCGTTGTCGGCCGAGGGCGGACGGGCCAAGTTCGCCCTCGCGATGACGCGCGCACGGCGGTCCCTGCACGTACTCAGCTGTTTCCGTCCCGAAGACCTGGACGTCACGCGGCTGAGCCACGGAGCGGTGGACTTCTATGAGCTGCTGGACCGAGAGATCGCCGGTAACTCCGACCTGGGCAGCCCCGCATCGCGCGCTGCGGCGAGCGAGCAGGAACTCGGCGCCGATCCGCTCGTCGCCGATCTCGGTGACCGGTTGCGGGCCCGCGGTGCCCGGGTCTGGCACCAGTACGACGGCGCGTTGAACATGGTCGCCGCCGCAGACCCGCTGAGCA
This sequence comes from Arthrobacter sp., assembly GCA_041567475.1. GTDB lineage: Bacteria > Actinomycetota > Actinomycetes > Actinomycetales > Micrococcaceae > Arthrobacter. The sequence continues at coordinate 7,397 of JBFGBS010000064.1, read as the reverse complement.
CGCTCGGCCACGACGACGCCGAGATTCCGCGGCCGGTGGCGATCGAATCCGACGGTACGCAGCAGTACCGGAACCTGACGGTCCGGGAACGGAGCAGGCTTCGGCCGCAACTCCTGGAACGTCTCGGCTGGCGGTACATGCCCCTGTGGACCATCGAGGTATTCACCGATCCGTCGGCATGCGCTGACCGGATCGGCGGCTACCTGGGGCTGCAGAAGCCGGCCGTAGCGAGCCGGACACGGACCTCGCCCGGGTTCTTCGAAGACGAGTTGGAGCACTTGGCGGTCTCGGATGCCAGGTCCGCGGAGATCCGCGACTCGGCACCGGCGATGGCGGCGGCTTCGTCCACCGGATGGCCGGCGGCCGGGGAGCAGAGGGAAGCGGCAACAAGTACGAAGGAGGTCCGCGGCATGAGTTCAGCCGAGACACAAGACGATCCAGGCCAGACGCCCCCGGCGGAGGAACCCCGCTCCGTCTCCGGAGCCACGGTCCCGGTTGGGGTGCTGCCGAACAAGGCGGCCGAGGACGATCCCCGGCGCTGGGGGGACCAGCCCGGCAGCTATGACCACGACGCGTGGCTGCAGGAACAGAAACCGCCGCACTGGGGCTAGCCCCGGCGGTGGGCGGCCGCAACTTAACCCGGTCCCGCCGCTCCGACCAGAACGAAGAACAACTTGCCGCGCGTCGAGGCGCCGGCAAGCTGCCGGGCCTGGTCCGCCGCGGCGGCCACGACCATCAGGCCGTCCGACTCCCCGGCCGCTCCCCACAGCCCCGGATCGCCGCCTTGCGCCGATGTCCAGAGCACCGGCACCCCGGCCGCCAGGACTTCGGACTCTGCGGGGTGCTCAAAACCGTTGCCGACGGTCAGGATGACGCTGACCAATTGCCCGGGAGACACGAGTTGGACGGACCCCGGGTCGGCCATTCTGAGCGGCACGGCAGCCGAACCCGGCGGGCTGCCCGCCAGCAGGCCAGGACCCAGGAACTGTGCGTCCGTGAATAGCTGGCCCTGCCGCACGGCTACGGCCAACTGTCCGCCCGGGATTTCTGCGGCCGTGGCAAAGCTGCCGTCCGGAAGCAGTCCCGCCGGCACTGCGACCGCAGTGACATCACCCGCGTCCAGGACACCGCCGGCCGGCAGATCCCTCGCCGCGGCGAAGGCGCTCACGGTGGCTGCCGGCGCAGGTGTCATTTGCTGCACCGCCAACCCGGCGGCCACGCACAGCAGCAGGGCCACGGCCAGCCGGCGGTTGCGGAGGAGCCATCGGGCCGTGCGCCGGTGCGGCGGCCGGCCGGAGGTCCGGACGGAGCCGGGGCGGGGCAGCCTTGGAGTGTTGAAAGGGGCCATGTCCCGAGGCTATGCCGGAGCCCTGTCCCGGGAGCAGACCGAAATCCTGCTATGTGGATAGCGCCGCTGGCCGGGGGCAGGGGCTAATGCCGTGATGGCGGAGGGCCGTGATCCGGCCGGGCCGGGCGCTGCCCGGGGCAGCCGGACGGAAACCCGGAGTTGCCTAGCTGGCTGCTGCGGCCGCCGGGGCCGGTGCAGCGGGAGCCGCGGGCGCGGGGGCTACGGCGCTGCCCTTGGAATCCCGGGAGTCGGTCCGGTAGAAACCGGATCCCTTGAAGACGACGCCGACGCTGTTGAACTTCTTGCGCAGGGTTCCCTCGCATTCGGGGCAGGACGTCAGGGAATTCTCGGAGAACGACTGCACAATTTCGAAATCGTGGCTGCAGTCCTTGCAGGCGTATGCATACGTGGGCACGGGAAATCCTCCTCTGGGGCAAACGAACAGGTCCGGTGCCTGCCGGAGAGGATGTCCCGTTGCCGGAATCCGTCCCCTTAGCAGTCGCGGGGCCTGAGTGCCAATTCTATCACCCGGTCCCGGCGTCCTGTCCCAGCCGGAGCAGGCCACCCGGGGTCAGGGCGGTGCCGACTCGGCGGTCGAAGGGCTCGGCGGGAATGCCGCCGGCCGGAAGCACCTCATCGTCGTAGACCGCGGCCGCGGTTGGCAACCGTTCGGCGTCGCGGTTGCCGGAGGCATCGGTAAGGACGACATCCAGGGCCGCCAGGAACCTGTCGTAATAGCCGCCGCCCTGGCCGATCCGGTTTCCCGTGCGGTCGACCGCCGTGGCGGGCAGCAGGACCCCGTCGACGCCCCGCATGACCTCGGCCCCGTGGCGCGTCCCCACCGGTTCCTGGACCGGCGCGTAGAGGCCACGAACGAACTCGGACTCCGGGGTCCAGTACACCCAGCTCAGTTGCCGTCCCGGTTCGCAGACCGGGAGCAAAACCCGGTGCCCGGCATCGTGCAGGGCGCGCAGCAGGGGCAATGTGGGAGGTTCGGAGCCCACCCCGAGGTACAAGGCGAAGGTGCCGGTGCGGGACCCTGCCAGGGAGGACGCCCACCGCAGTCCGTGGCGGGCAATGCCCGCCGCGGCGGCCTCGATCGCGGCCTGGGGCAGGGCGGCCCGCCCGGCCCGGTGGCGGGACCGGATCTCTGCCTTTGATGCCATGCGGGACAGTCCTTCCAGGAAGGTGCGGCCTGGCGGATCCGGCCAGGTAAACGCGAAATGATTACCGAATGATTGGTACCTCCGTTAGATTAGTCCAGTGACTACACCCAACGCTTCCGTCCGCAAGGCTGTCATTCCCGCTGCCGGTCTCGGCACCAGGTTCCTTCCCGCCACCAAGGCGATGCCGAAGGAAATGCTGCCGGTCGTCGACAAGCCGGCCATCCAGTACGTTGTCGAGGAAGCCGTCAACGTCGGCCTGAACGACATCTTGATGATCACCGGACGCAACAAGCGTGCGCTCGAAGACCACTTTGACCGGGTCCCGGCGCTGGAGGCCACGCTTGAGGCCAAGGGCGACACTGCCAAACTGGAATCCATCCAGGCGGCCAGCAACCTCGGCGACATCCACTACGTGCGCCAGGGCGACCCCAAGGGACTCGGCCATGCCGTCCTGCGCTCCAAGCAGCACGTGGGCGACGAACCGTTCGCGGTCCTGCTGGGTGATGACCTGATTGATGCCCGCGATGAACTGCTCAGCACCATGATCGAGGTCCAGGCCAAAACCGGCGGCTCCGTTGTCGCCCTGATTGAAGTGGATCCCGCCCAGATCAGCGCCTACGGCTGCGCCGACGTCGACGCGACAGACAGCGACGGCTACGTCCGCATCAACCACCTGGTGGAAAAGCCCGACGTCGACGACGCCCCGTCCAACCTGGCCGTCATCGGGCGCTACGTGCTGCACCCGGCCGTCTTTGAGGTCTTGGAACGCACCGAACCCGGCCGCGGCGGCGAAATCCAGCTGACCGATGCCCTGCAGGAACTCGCCGCCGGCACCGGTGAAGGCTACGGCGTCTATGGTGTGGTCTTCCGTGGCCGCCGCTACGACACCGGGGACAAGCTCAGCTACCTCAAGGCCTGTGTGCAGCTGGCTTGCGATAGCGACGATCTCGGACCGGGGCTGCGCGAATGGCTCCCGGCCTACGCCGCCACCCTGCAGCCCAGCCTGACCAACAGCCTCCCCCAATAGCGTCCGTGCGCGGAAGCTTCCACTGGCCGGTGACGCTCGAGAGCGGCGACATTGTCCTGCGGCCCATCCGCTACCGGGACCGCAAGGAGTGGACCGAACTCCGCTCGCGGAACAGCGACTGGCTGGCCCCCTGGGAAGCCTCCAATCCCACCCCGGGTGGTGGCCTGCCGGACTACCGGCAAATGGTGCGTTCGCTCAAGGCCCAGGCCGCCCAGTCTGCGGCCTTGCCGTTTGTCATCGCGGCCTGGACACCCGGCCGCCAGTCACCCGTGATCGTGGGGCAGCTCACCGTATCCTCGATCGTCTGGGGCTCGGCGATGATGGCGACCCTGGGGTACTGGGTGGACCGGGACCGGGCCGGCCAGGGCATTGCCCCGACCGCGGTGGCCATGGCCACGGACTACTGCTTCGGGACGCTCGGACTGCACCGGATGGAAATCAATATCCGGCCGGAGAACGCGCCAAGCCTCCGGGTGGTCGAAAAGCTTGGCTTCCGCGACGAAGGCTACCGGCCGCGGTTCCTGCACATCAACGGGGAATGGGCGGACCACCGCACCTTCGCCCTGACGGCCGAGGAAGTGCCCGGCGGCCTCCTTGCGAAGTGGCTGCGGGACCGGGACCGCTGACACCGGATCGCTGAAGGGGCCGCAGCCGCGTCTTAATCCAGACATTTGCCGTTTAGGACGCGACACACCTGCGCCAATGCGGCGCGCCGAGCTGAGTTGCTCATACCGTTTTGACTGTGGACTTCCCTCTTAGCAGCTCTGTGATCCTCTTCATTGCTGTTGCGCTCTGGATCGTTTGGGTGGCGCCCTATGTTCTTCGGAACGGGGGCCACCAGCTGCAGCCTGCCGCCGATTTCCTGGCGGACGTGATCGACCTCGATTCAGCAGAGCCACAAGCCGGCAAAATCCTGAAAATGACCGCCTGGCAGGAGACTCCCATGACCAACCGGCCCAGCCTTCCCACCGCTGCCCGCAGCGCGGCCGCCGGCGGATCGGATCCGGGAGCGGCTACTGTGCCTGCGCTGAAAATCCGGTATGGCCGGCTCACGCTCGCGCTGGCCGGCTTGCTGTCCTTGCTGACCGGGGTGCTCTCCGCCGTGTTAAGTATCATCGGCATCGGATCCGGATGGCTGCCGGTCGCAACCCTGCTGGGTGCCGCCGCCGCCGTGTTCCTGCTCCGCCGGCTGGCCGTCAGGGACCGTCGGCGAAAGATCAATGCAGCCTTCCGCGATGCCATGAGTGCCCCGGCCCGCACCGCGCCGTCCGGGCCCGCGACGCTCCATGGTGCAAACGCCCGGCGCCCGGCCGGCGATGCCGGCCGACGCGAAACCACGCTTTTTGACGCCCAGGCTGCCCAGGCTGCCCCCGTGGCCCTGCAGCCCGCCGCGGATTCCGGACCCAAGCCGCTCACCTCCCAGGACCTCCGCGCGGCAGCTCTCGCCGAGGCGGCCGCCTCAGGCGATACCATTACCGCACCAGCGCAGCCCGGGCACGAGGGCGCCAGCTGGGAACCGGTCGAGGTCCCCAAGCCGACCTATGTCCACGCCGCCAAGGCCGAACGCGCCGCGCCGGGACCGCTGGACTTGCCGCAGGCCCCGAAGGCCGTCGGAAAACCGTCTTTGAAACAGGCCGCGGCCCGGCCCGCTGCTGGTGAACTGCGGACGGCGGAGGACCAAAGCGACCTGCCGGCGGGCAAAGCCCAAAGCGCGCTGAGCAACCTGGACGACGTCCTGCAGCGCCGCCGCGCCTGAACCACCGGGGAAGCCCCGGGCAGCCTGAGGGGCCGCCCGGGGCTTTTTCGTGACCCTCGGTTGCCGCCCGGCCGGGGCCGGCGTCGCGCTGCGGATGCCGGCGCGGGGTGCGCGCCCGGGCCGGATGCGCGACACGGCTCGAGCATCGCGCGCCGTGATTGGCAATGACCGGCGATAGTTTGTAGCCTAGGGACACCGGCAACGCCGCTCCGTCAGGACCGGCGTTGCTCCGGGGCTATAGCTCAGTTGGTAGAGCGCTTCGTTCGCATCGAAGAGGTCAGGAGTTCGAATCTCCTTAGCTCCACAGTTTGCAGGGGTTTTTGAGCCCTTGAGTCCGGCTAGGGTTTCCGGTGGGCATCCGTCCATGTTGCGTATCGAAGCCGAGGGATTATGAAGAAGCCTATTACGACCGTCCTGGCCCTGTTGATGATCCTGCCGGCAGCCGCCTGCTCTGGCACCGGCACGGCCGGGACGGCTACATCGGCCCCGGCCGCTAGCCAGAGCTCCACGGCCACGGCTCTGCCCGATACCCTGCCCGGCCCCGATGCGGCCGAGCGGAAGGCGCTCCTGGCGGAGCTTTCGGCCATTAACCCGGAGTTCACGGACGGCCAGACCGTCGAGGATGCCCGGCGGGTCTGCGGTGGCCTGCTCGGGGGAGTGCCCCTCGACGGGCTCCTGGTCTCGGTCACGAACCTGTTCAGCGACGGCCGGACCACCCCGGTCGCGGACGACGACGAAGCCCGCCGGATCCTCCAAGTGATCGGCGCCAACGGCTTCTGCCGTTAGGCCGCCGTTCGGCCTGGTCCGACGCGTTTTCACCCGTCCGTCGTGAGCCGATCAGGACGGGTATTTCCTTGCCGGAGCTGCTGGCCGATCCTAGAATACAAGTGGCGAAACAGCCAGTCGTTGTTTCCTCGTTCCGGACTTCCCTGATCGCGGAGTGACATCATGAGCCTTGCGGCGAGCCGCCATCCGACCGCAGTCCCTGCGCCCGACACGGAGTATCTGCGGCCATGAGCGGCTGGAACCTGGACACAGCCGGGGCCATCGGAACCACCGCAGTGACCATTGTGGAGGGGTCCTCATTCTGCGTTGCTGCCAGCAACGGGGATCTGGACGCCGAGTTCGCCCACGGCGTTTTCTACCAGGACACCCGGATCATTTCCCGGTGGAACTTGTTGATCAACAACCACCCGGTGGAGGGACTCTCCGCCATTACGCCCGAACCCTACCGGGCGATTCACACGGGCACTGCCCCGCAGCCTGACGGCGCGGCGGACCGCCCCCTGCTCGTGGAGCGCGACCGCCAGGTCGGCCATGGGATCCGCGAGACGCTCACCGTACGCAACTATTCTGCCGTCCCGGTCCGGTGCACGATCAAGCTTGCAGTGGAATGCGATTTCGCCGACCTCTTTGAGGTCAAGGCAGGGCGCCGGACCCGCCGTCAACGACCGCATCGGAACGTTGAGGGTGACCGGTTGATTGTCAGTTCCCGGCATAACCATCGTGTCGTCGGACTCGTCGTCTGGGCCCCGGGCGCCGCGGTCAGTCCGCACGGCCTCCTGTTCACGGCCACCGTGCCGGCCAAGGATAAATGGACGGCCACCTTTGTGGTCATCCCGACTGCCGACGGCAGGGAGCCCGCCGGGAAATTTGCCCCCGGCGCTCCGCAGCATGAATCGGAACCGGCGCGCCGGCATCGGAGCTGGGCCGCGGCGGCCCCGGTGATCAGCATGGACAACCCGGAGCTGGAACGGATCCTGCAGCAATCCCAGCGCGACCTGGGCGCATTGCGGATCTCGGACCCGGACCACCCCGAGCGCAGCGTGGTTGCGGCCGGTGCGCCGTGGTTCATGGCCTTGTTCGGCCGCGACTCCATTTTGACCTCGCTCATGGCGCTGCCCGTGGACCCCGCCCTTGCACTCGGCACGCTGCAGACCCTCGCGGCCCATCAGGGCAGCCGCGTTGATCCGCTCACGGAGGAGCAGCCCGGCAGGATCCTGCACGAGGTGCGCCTTGGTTCCAGCGCCGCCCTGGCCCTGGGCGGCGGAAAATGCTACTACGGTACGGCGGACGCGACCCCCTTGTTTGTGGTCCTTC
>JBFGBS010000063.1:0-8367 GCA_041567475.1 Arthrobacter sp. | reverse complement strand
CGCGACGACGGCGCCGTCACCCTGAACTGCATGGAGCTTTCCGTGCCGGACCTCAGCGACAGCCAGAACGGGCCCGTGGTGATCACCATGGCAACGCACAAGGCCACCGAGGCCGTCGTGACCGAACTCGGCGATGTACTGCGCACCCACCGCGGCAATTCGGAGGTCCGCCTGCACCTGCAGGGGGACACCCGGGTGGAGGTCATGGGACTGCCTGTGCATTTGCGGGTCAACCCGAGCCCGTCCCTTTTCGGCGACCTCAAGGTACTGCTCGGCCCAACCTGCCTCGACGCCTGATCCCGGGAGCGGGCGGGACCGGCTTCCGGAGCCGGCCCCACCCGGATCAGGCAGCCAGCCGGCTAGATCTCGTAGTCAAGCGGCACCGGCTGGCCGTAGGCCCCTGCGTGGTACAGCAACGGGGTGCCGTCGTCACCGACCTGCCCTTCAACGACTTCGACGACGACAACCGCGTTGTTTTCGAAGGACAGCCGCATCTGGATCTTGCCGATCAGCCAGCCGGAAACGCCCTTCAGCACCGGCACCGCGTGCGGCCCGAGCTCCCAATGGTCCCCGTCGAAGCGGTTTCCGGCCCGGGCGAACCGTTCGGCAAGGTCATAGTTGTCCATACCGAGCATGTGGACACCGATGTAGCTGGTGTTCGCCACGGCGGGCCAGGAACTGGACGTGCGGGCCATGTTGAACGTGAACCGGGGCGGTTTGGCCGAGAGTGAGGCCACCGAGGTCGCAGTGAAGCCGAACGGGACACCGTCGAGGTTGGCAGTGATGATCGCCACGCCCGCGGCATGCCGGCGGAACATTTCCTTGAACGTTCCTTCGAAGGTCCCATGATTTGATGTCACTGCGATCCGACTCCCTGCTGCACATGCCCGTGATTGTTCAACTGCCAGCGTATGGCGCCCGCGGGCGCGGGCCACAATCCGACTAGTGCCGGGGTCATCCGGAAGCCGGAGGTTGTCTGAAGCCGGACGAATTATTGTTACCGTTTGTTCCATGACACAGCCCGAAGTTCCGATCCCGGCCCGCCACTCCGACATCACGGAGGACGCCGGAAGCTTGGGCCAAGCGCGGCAGGCCGCACACCGGGCCGTCACGCCGTGGCGGCGGGCAGCGGTGATCGCAGCTGTCGGCGTTCCGGTCGGGCTGATCTGGTGGCTGCTGGCGCCTTCCGGTTTTAACCTGCTTACCGGAGATCCGGAACTGGCCTCGGGAACGAACATCTCCGGCTGGCTGCCGCGGGACCTGGTCCTGGCGGGGCTGTTCCTGCTCGCCGGCTCGATCTCCGGGGCAGTGGTGTCCGGGGCCAAGGACGACTTGCCCGCCCCCTGGACGATCGTGCTGATGGTGGTGGCCGGGACACTCGGGGCAGTCATCGCCTGGGGGACCGGGGTACTTGCCGGACAGCGGTGGGGCGAGTCTGTCGACGCCGAAACCAACGCGAGCGTCGCCTTCTCGTTGCGCTCCTACGCCGTGATCGCCATCTGGCCGGCGGCCACTGCCTTGGGCATCTTCCTTGAAGCGATTTTCCGGACCCCCGCACGGGAACGTAAAATGTCTGAGTGACCCTAACACCTGACAGCACAGTGCCCCCGGTTCCTGCCACCCTCGACTTCCGCACGGTGGACGTGCGCGGCCGGCATCTGTCCCTCGCCGAGATGCGGGCCGCCGTGCCACGGGCGCAGGCACGCACTATGGCCGACGCCGAGGGCAAGGTCCAGGACATTATCTCGGCGGTCAGGAGCAAAGGCTTTGCCGCCCTCAGCGAGCTGGCGCTGGCCTTCGACGGGGTGGAGCAGACCCATCCGCGTGTTCCGGCCGAAGCGCTGCGAGCTGCCTTGGCGGATCTCGACCCCGCCGTGCGCGCGGCATTGGAAGAATCGATCCGCCGCGCACGCCGGTTCGCCGACGGACACCGGCCGGCCAACGTCGACGTCGAGCTCGGAGACGGTGCCGTCGTCAGCCAGAACTGGGTGCCGGTGGCCAGGGTGGGCCTGTATGTTCCGGGCGGCCTGGCCGTCTACCCGTCGTCGGTCGTGATGAACGTCGTCCCGGCACTGGCAGCCGGCGTCGAGTCCATCGCCTTGGCGTCGCCGCCGCAAAAAGACTTTGGCGGGCTCCCGCACCCCACCATCCTGGCCGCCGCATGCCTGCTCGGTATCGAGGAGGTGTACGCAATCGGCGGGGCCCAGGCGATCGCTGCCTTTGCCTACGGCATTCCGGCCGGTGCAGCGGACGCCGGGACCGCCGCGGGGATCGACCCGGTGGACGTGGTCACGGGTCCGGGCAATATCTTTGTCGCGACCGCCAAGCGCCTCGTGAAGGGCGTCGTCGGGATCGATTCCGAGGCCGGAACCACGGAAATCGCCATTTTGGCCGACGCTACGGCGCGGCCGGCGTTCGTTGCCGCGGACCTGATCAGCCAGGCGGAACACGACCCCAACGCGGCGTCCGTGCTCGTGACGGATTCCGAGTCCCTGGCCGCTGCCGTCCGGGCGGAGCTGGACCGCCAGGTTGCCGCCACCAAGCACAGTGCGCGGGTGCGTGAGGCTCTGTCCGGTCCGCAGTCCGGGGTTGTCCTCGTGGACGATATCGACCAGGGCATTGCCGCCTGCGATGCGTACGCGGCGGAGCACCTGGAAATCATGACGGCGGACGCGCCCCGGGTGACCGCCCGGATCCGCAACGCCGGAGCGATCTTCGTCGGGGACTATAGCCCCGTAAGCCTGGGCGACTACTGCGCCGGGTCTAACCACGTGTTGCCGACCAGCGGTACGGCGGCCTTTTCCTCCGGCCTCAATGTGACCACCTTCCTGCGGGCCATCCAGGTGGTCAACTACACCCGGTCCGCCCTGGAACAGGTCAGCGGGCACATCGTGAGCCTGTCCGGTGCGGAAGACCTGCCGGCCCACGGTGACGCGGTCACCGCCCGCTTCGCCGCCGGCGCGTGATTCACGCCGTCAGCGGGGCGTAACCACTACATGTAGTAATTACAGTCTTGTTATTCAGCTAGATCTAGTCGTAAACTGGGCATGGAAGACCGCGCGCCGCGCTGGATTCGCCGCTGTCCGATCACTGGACGGGCTGCGGGACGGATCCGCCGGAGCCCGGCCCGCGAAGTTGCGACAGGGGAGGAAACAGCGTGTATTGCCCGTTTTGCCGCAACCCTGATTCGCGGGTGGTAGACAGCCGCATTGCCGACGACGGCTCCGCCATCCGGCGCCGCAGGCAATGTCCCGAATGCGGACGGCGTTTCACGACCGTGGAAACCACCAGCCTGACCGTCATCAAGCGCTCCGGTGTTGGCGAGCCCTTCAGCCGCAGCAAAGTCATCAACGGTGTCCGGAAGGCCTGCCAGGGCCGGCCGGTGACGGAAGACGACCTCGCGATGCTGGCCCAGGAGGTCGAAGAATCAATCCGGGCAGCGGGCACCGCCGAGATTGAAGCGCACGACGTCGGGCTCGCCATCCTGGTCCCGCTGCAGAAACTCGACGAAGTCGCCTACCTCCGCTTCGCCAGCGTCTACCAGGCCTTCGAATCCCTCGAGGACTTTGAGTCCGCCATCTCGCTGCTCCGCCACGAATCCGTGGCAAAGGGCCGGGAAGGCACGAACCCGCAGAAGAGTCCGCTCTAAACGCCGCCGGGTCTCGCCATTAAACTCCGGTGGCGGCTGCGAAGGGGAAGTCGCAGCCGCCACCGGCTCCATTTAACGGGCGGGCCCCGGATGCGCTACTTGATGAGTTTGCGGTTGAGTGCCACGTCGATCGCGCCGCCCACGATGCCGGCGTCGTTCTTCAACTCGGCAGGAACGATCGGGGTGCGCAGGTTCATGTGCGGCAGGTATTCGTCGGCCCGCTTCGAGATGCCGCCGCCGACGATGAACAGCTCGGGGGAGAACAGGAACTCGACGTGCGAGAAGTAGCGCTGCAGCAGCACGCTGTACTCCTCCCAGCTGAGGCCGTCGCGCTCACGCGCAACGGCTGAGGCCTTGGTCTCGGCGTCGAAGCCATCGATTTCGAGGTGGCCGAGTTCGGCGTTGGGGACGAGTTTGCCGTCAAAGATGAAGGCCGAACCGATCCCGGTGCCGAGCGTGATGACCAGAACGGTCCCGGACACGCCTTCGCCGGCGCCGAAGCGGGCTTCGGCGAGGCCGGCCGCGTCGGCGTCGTTGATGACCTCCACGGGCCGTCCCAGCCGCGCCGTGAGCAGGCCATTGATGTCCGTCCGCAACCAGGCATTGTCCACGTTCGCCGCCGAGTGGACAATGCCGTGCTGGATGATGCCGGGGAAGGTGACGCCCACCGGGGAATCGGCGTCCGGCGCTTCGGGCCGGTCCGAGAGCTCCGCCACGACCTGCGCGACGACTTCGGCGACGGCTTCCGGGGTGGCAGGCTGCGGCGTCGGGACGCGGAAGCGCTCACCAACCAGCTTGCCCTTTTTCACGTCGACAATGCCGCCCTTGATGCCGGTGCCACCGATATCGATGCCGATCAGGTAGGCGCTCTTCTTTGACTTCTCATCCTTCTTGGGCAATGTGGTTCCGTTCATGGCTGGGTTGGGCGGGCGGTGGTGCGGGGTGTTTCGAATGCGGCGCTACGCGTGGTGCCGGCGCCGGGGCAAACTCAGGGCAGGGTCAGGACTTCGGCGCCGGAGTCCGTGACCAGCAGGGTGTGCTCGAACTGTGCGGTGCGTTTGTGGTCCCGGGTCACCACGGTCCAGTCGTCGGCCCACATGTCCCAGTCCACGGTGCCGAGCGTCAGCATGGGTTCAATGGTGAACACCATGCCCGTCTCGATCACGGTGTTGTAGGCGGGCGCGGCGTCGTAGTGCGGGATGATCAGCCCCGTGTGGAAGGCCTCGCCTACACCGTGTCCGGTGAAATCACGGACGACGCCGTAGCCGAAGCGCTTCGCGTAAGACTCGATGGCCCGGCCGATCACGTTGATCTCGCGTCCCGGCGCCACAGCGCGGATGGCGCGGTTCAGTGATTCGCGGGTCCGTTCGACCAGCAGCCGGGATTCCTCGTCGACGTCGCCGACGAGGAAGGTGTAGTTCGTATCGCCGTGGACCCCGCCGATGAACGCGGTGATGTCGATGTTGAGGATGTCGCCGTCCTGGACCACGGTGCTGTCCGGGATGCCGTGGCAGATGACTTCATTCAGCGAGGAGCACAAAGACTTCGGGAAGCCGCGGTACCCGAGCGTGGACGGATACGCCTGGTGGTCCAACAGGAATTCGTGACCGACGCGGTCCAGCTGGTCCGTCGTCACGCCGGGTTCGATGTGCTTGCCGACCTCGACGATGGCCTGGGCCGCGATCTTGGACGCAACCCGGATCTTCTCGATGGTCTCCGCGGACTTCACCTCGGAGCCGGTGAACTTGGCCGGCGCGGGCCTGCCCACGTATTCAGGGCGCGGAATGGACGCCGGGACGGAGAGCTGCGGACTCACGGTTCCCGGGGTGAGGGTGCCGATGGGTGCAGTCGAGGCTAGGGAAGGCATAGATTGATCATATAAGGCAGGGCCGAACGCCGGGAAATGTGAGCCGCAATACGCCCGTCCGCATGTCGAGAAGGAGCACCAATGCCCGAGTACTGGTACAACGTCAACACCCACGAGGTCGAGGAAGACGCAATGTCGGACTGGACCCAGCTGATCGGTCCCTACAAGACCCGGGAAGAGGCGGAACACGCCCTCGAAAAGGTCCAGGCCCGGAATGAGGCCTGGGACAAGGACGACGACGACTAACCGCTAGCCGGTCCGGTCCGGTCCGGGGCAGGCTAGAACGAGTGCTCCGGGCCGGGGAACTGGCCCGAGCGCACGTCCGCGCCGTAGGCTTTGGCCGCGTCGCTGAGCGTGGTCCGCAGGTCGGCATACTGTTTGACGAATTTCGCCATCCGGCCGCCGCGCAGGCCGGCCATGTCCTGCCAGACCAGCACCTGGCCCGTGGTGACGTTCCCGGCCCCGATGCCGATGGTGGGCACGTCGACGGCGGCATCCACCGCGGCCGCTGTCGCGGCCGGGACCATTTCCATCAGGACGCAGAAGGCGCCGGCATCGGCGAGGGCGACCGCGTCGTCAATCAGCCGCTGGGAATCATCTCCCCGGCCCTGCACCCGGTAGCCGCCCAGGGCGTGCTCGCTCTGCGGGGTGAAACCGATGTGGGCCATGACCGGGATGCCGGCCTGGACCATGGCCCGGACGGTCTCGGCGTAGAACTTGCCGCCCTCGATCTTGACGGCGTGCGCGAGGCCCTCTTTGAGGAAACGCACTCCTGTCGCCACGGCCTGCTGGGCCGAGACCTCGTAGCTGCCGAACGGCAGGTCCGCGACCACGAGGGCACGCTTGGCCGAACGGGCCACGGCGCGGGAGAGCGGAATCAGTTCATCGACCGTCACCGGGAGGCTGGTTTCGTTACCGAAGACATTGTTGGAGGCGGAGTCGCCGACCAGCAGCACCTCGATGCCCGCCTGATCGAAAATTTCGGCGGTGTACTGGTCATAGGCGGTCAGCATGGCAAACCGTTCGCCGTTGGCCTTGGCCTGGTTCAGGTGGTGGGTGCGGATCCTGGCCGCAGGCATCCGGGAAGCCCCCGCCGCCGTGGCGGAGGAGTCTGAAGGCGTGCTGGAGTCGGAGCTGGTGCTAGTGGCCATGGCACCACCGTAGTGCGATTCGCTGCGCGTAAGCTACCGGTGTTCCCGGACCCGGCGGGTGAAACGTGTCACAGCGGCAGCGTCGTCCGCTCCCTGCGGGGGAACTGCAAGTCCGGAGCGGGCCCCTTTATGTTAATGCTGCGTTACGTGCGGGGACCGCTCCAGCAATCGGAGCGAATGCTTAGTACAGTGAACCGTGAGCAGCCGCGGGCGCCACGTTGGACGGGCCTGGGCACGGATGGAAGAACCGGAAAGAGGCCAGAATGGACCGCCAGCAAGAGTTTGTCCTGCGGACGATCGAAGAACGTGACGTGCGCTTCGTGCGTTTGTGGTTCACCGACGTCGTGGGATCACTCAAGTCCGTCGCGCTGGCCCCGGCCGAAGTCGAAGGCGCCTTCGAGGAAGGCCTGGGCTTCGACGGCTCCTCCATCGAGGGCCTCGCCCGCGTCTTCGAATCGGACATGCTGGCGCAGCCGGACCCCTCCACCTTCCAGATCCTGCCATGGCGCGGCGAGACGGAAGCTACCTCGCGGATGTTCTGCGACATCCTGACTCCGGACGGGGAGCCCTCGGCCGCCGATCCCCGCAACGTCCTCAAACGGACCCTGGCCAAGGCCGCGGACATGGGTTTCACGTGCTACACCCACCCGGAGATTGAGTTTTACCTGCTCAAGTCCCAGACCCCCGGACCGGACGGCGCCCCCGTTCCCGTGGACGAGGGCGGCTACTTCGACCACGTCCCCGGCGGCGTCGCCCAGGACTTCCGGCGCACCGCGGTGACCATGCTCGAATCGGTAGGAATCTCGGTGGAATTCAGCCACCATGAGGCCGGGCCGGGCCAGAACGAGATTGACCTCCGGTACGCGGATGCGCTGCAGACCGCGGACAACATCATGACGTTCCGCACCGTGATCAAGGAAGTGGCGCTGCAGCAGGGCACCTACGCCACCTTTATGCCCAAGCCGTTCACCGCCCACCCGGGCTCCGGGATGCACACCCACTTCTCGCTCTTCGAAGGGGACACCAACGCCTTCTATGAAGCCGGGGCCGAGTTTCAGCTCTCCGCGACCGCACGGCACTTCATTGCGGGCATCCTCAAGCACGCGCCGGAGTTCACCGCGGTCACCAACCAGTTCGTGAACTCCTACAAGCGGCTCTGGGGCGGGGGAGAAGCGCCGAGCTACCTCAGCTGGGGACACAACAACCGGTCCGCGCTGGTCCGGGTCCCGCTGTACAAGCCGGGCAAGGGCCAGTCGGCGCGGATCGAATACCGCGGCATCGACTCGGCGGCGAACCCCTACCTGGCCTACGCCGTGTTGCTCGGCGCCGGGCTCAAAGGCATCGAGGAGGGTTACCAGCTGCCGGCCGCGGCGGAGGACGACATCTGGTCGCTCAGCTCGGCCGAACGGCGCGCCATGGGCCACGACCCGCTCCCCGCCAGCCTGCATGACGCCATCCGGACGATGGAGGATTCTGAACTGATGCCGCAGATCCTCGGCGAACAGGTTTACGAGCACTTCCTGCGCAACAAGCGCGCCGAGTGGCAGGATTACCGGCTCCAGGTGACGCCCTACGAACTGCAGCGCAACCTCGGCATCCTCTAGGCCTGTGCCGGTGACGAGGAGTCGACGGTGAGCCTGGCACGGCGGCTGATCGCGGCGGGATTCAGCGACCTGGAGAAAGGGGAACGCTTTCTCGCT
>JBFGBS010000062.1:0-8389 GCA_041567475.1 Arthrobacter sp. | reverse complement strand
TGCCGGGCCCAGTCGGCCAGGTCGCGGCCGGAGGCGGCGCTGAGCGCGGCCAGGAGTTCGGCCAGCGTGGTGTTGCCGTAGGCGTGATCCTTGAAGTACTGGCGTGAACCCGCGATGAACGCCTCGAAGCCAACGTAGGCGACCAATTGCTTGAGCACGGAGGCGCCCTTGGCGTAGGTGATCCCGTCGAAGTTCTGCTTGGCGGCTTCCAGGTCCGGGATGTCCGCCACGATCGGGTGCGTCGTGGGCAGCTGGTCCTGGATGTAGGCCCAGCCTTTGCGGTTGTTCGCGAAGTTCACCCAGGACGTGTCCCAGTCCGTGGTCCGGTCAACCCCCAGGGTGCCCATGTAATCCGCGAAGGACTCTTTGAGCCACAGGTCATCCCACCACCGCATCGTGACGAGGTCGCCGAACCACATGTGCGCCATTTCGTGCAGCAACGTGTTGGCGCGCCCCTGGTACTGCGAATCGGTGGCGCGGGAGGTGAACACGTACGCCTCGGTAAACGTCACGAGGCCCGGGTTCTCCATCGCTCCCAGGTTGTATTCCGGGACGAAGGCCTGCTCGTACTTGCCCCACGGGTAGGGGAAGTCAAAGAGCTCGTTGAAGAAGGCAAGGCCGTTCCTGGTGAGGGCGAACAGCTCCTCGGTGTCAAAGGAGGACGCCATGGACGCGCGGCAGTACAGGGCGAGGGGCACCTCAAGGGCGGTCCCGTCCGCGCCGGTTCCGTTCCAGGACGCTTCGGCCTTGAAGTAGGGTCCGGCCAGCACGGACGTGATGTACGTGGACATGGGCCGGGTGGGCTCGAAATCCCAGCGGCCGGCGGCGGGCTCGCCGGGCAGGAGCTTGCGGTCCGCGACGGCGCCGTTGGAAGCCACGTGCCAGTCCGCGGGGGCGATGACGTGGAAGGTGAAAGCGGCCTTCAGGTCTGGCTGCTCGAAGTTGGCGAAAACCCGGCGTGCGTCGGCAGGTTCGTATTGGGTGTAGAGGTAGCACTGCCCGTCGGCCGGGTCGAAGAAGCGGTGCATGCCCTCGCCGGAAGTGCTGTACAGGGCGGTGCCGGTGACGGTGACCTGGTTCTCCGCCTGCAGGTTTTCGAGCCGGATCCGGCCGCCGTCCACGACGTCGCCGACAGCGAGTTCCGTGCCGTTCAGGACGACGCCGTGCACCTCGCCGCCGATGAAGTCCAGGAACGTCGACGCGCCCGGCACGTCCGCGGAAAAGCTGATGACGCTGCGGCTGGCGTAGCCGGCAACGTGCGGATCCGCCGCCTGCCGGACATCCAGGGAGATGTCGTAGCTGTGCGTGGTGATCAGGGCTGAGCGGGCCGCCGCTTCATCGCGGCGCAGGTTCTGGTTCGACACCCTGCCATCTAATCACGCTGTGGACCGCCGCCGGCCCGGCCACGGCGGCACTGCCCGCTTGACGGTCAGCCCTGGTTGAAGGTCAGCCCTGGTTGAAGATCAGGCGGGCGGCGGCCAGGCCCAGGGCGGCGATCAGCAGCCAGGACGCCAGCGCGGCGAGCAGGGCCCTCGAACCGGTGTGCAGCAGCTGCCGCACCTGGACGGCCGAGCCGAGCCCGAAGAGGGCCATGCCCAGCAGGATGTCCTGGAGCACGGCGGCGGCGTCGAGCGCCGCGGGGGAGAGCCAGCCGGCGGTGCGCACCGCGGCCAGTGCCACAAAGCCGAGGATGAAGAGCGGGATGATCGGCGGCCGGGGTCCGTCCGTGCCGGCCCCGATCCGGTGGTGGATGCCTGCGACGGCAACGATCGGCGCCAGCAGGATCACCCGGGCCAGCTTGACGACGACGCCGACCGCCAGCGCTGCGGCCCCGGCCGTCTGGGCGGTGGCCACCACTTGCCCGACGTCGTGCACCGAAGCCCCGGCCCAGGCGCCGAAGACTTTCGGTCCCAGGCCCAGCGGCTGGATGAGCAAGGGCAGCACCCCGATCGCCAGGGTTCCGCACAGGGTCACGAGGGCGACCGGCAGCACGGTATCCACGTGCCTGATCCTGCGCACGGCGGCCATCGCCCCGATGGCGGATGCCCCGCAGATCGCGAAACCCGTCGCGACGAGCAGCGACACGGCCGGGGGGAGCCGGAAGAGCCTGCTGATGCCATAGGTCCCGGCGAAGGCCGCTGCCACGACGCCCGCAATCAGGGCCAGCGCACCCCAGCCGAGTCCCAGCACGTCCGCCAGGCTCACTTTCAGGCCTAGGACCACGATCCCGGCCCGCATCAGGTGCTTGCCGGCGAAGTCGAGGCCGCGGCGTCCGGTGCCGGCCGTCCAGACACCGACCCCGGGCAGATTGGCGGAAAGCAGCCCCAGCACCACCGCGACCGTCATCGGCGGCAGCGCCGGGACCTGGGTATGCACGGCCATGGCCAGCACGACGGCGGCCGCAGCCCCCAGCAGGCCGGGGGCCAGGGGGCGCCCGTGAGCGCTCAGCTGATGCGGTGGTATTGCCTTCACGCCCCTACCTTGCCGCATGGGCGCCCGAACCGTGAATTTCGGGTCAACGGGCCGGATGTGACGGCTCTGCCGGGAGTCGAGGACGTCCCGGGCAGGGAACAGGAAATGCGTTCGCAACAGAAAATATGGTTGGCTAAGGTCTATGTCAGATCTTTTCCAGGATTACTCCGAGGCCGCCAGCCGCTCC
Organism: Arthrobacter sp.; assembly: GCA_041567475.1. Taxonomy (GTDB): domain Bacteria; phylum Actinomycetota; class Actinomycetes; order Actinomycetales; family Micrococcaceae; genus Arthrobacter. The sequence continues at coordinate 5,730 of JBFGBS010000062.1, read as the reverse complement.
GGCGCCTATGACGAGATGTTCACCCCCGATCAGCGGGCGAGACAATCGTACGGGCAGGTCGCCGGGGCCCTCAGTGAACTCTCGCTCGCCGACGTCACCGCCCGCGCCGATTCCATGGCCCGGACCTTCCTGGACCGGGGTGTCACTTTTGACTTCGCCGGCGAGGAACGGCCCTTCCCGTTGGACATCGTTCCCCGCGTGATTCCGGCCCACGAGTGGGCGGTTCTGGAACGAGGGGTCGCCCAGCGTGTCCGCGCGTTGGAAGCGTTCCTGAACGATGTCTACGGCAAGATGTCGGTGGTCTCGGACGGCGTCATCCCGCGCCAGCTCGTCACGACCAGCGCGCACTTCCACCGCCAGGTCCAGGGCTTCGAGCCGGCCGGCGGAGTGCGGGTGCACATCTCGGGCATCGACGTGGTCCGTGACGCCGAGGGCACGTTCCGCGTGCTCGAAGACAACGTCCGGGTGCCGTCGGGCGTCAGCTACGTGCTGGAGAACCGGCGCGCCATGGCCAAGGGCCTGCCGGAGGCATTCGGCCAGCAGCTGATCCGGCCCGTGGAGGAGTATCCGCGGCGGCTGCTCTCGGCACTGCGCAAAACGGCGCCGTCCGGCGTTGACGACCCGACCGTCGTCGTCCTCACGCCCGGGGTCTTCAACAGCGCGTACTTCGAGCACACCCTGCTTGCCGGGCTGATGGGCGTGGAGCTGGTCGAGGGCCGTGACTTGATTTGCCGCGGCAACCGCGTCTACATGCGCACCACCGCCGGTGAACAGCGGGTCGATGTGATCTACAAGCGGATCGACGATGAATTCCTGGACCCGCTGCAGTTCCGGGCCGATTCCATGCTCGGCTGCCCGGGCCTGGTCAATGCCGCCCGGGCCGGCGGCGTCACGATCGCCAATGCCGTCGGCAACGGCGTGGCCGACGACAAGCTCGTCTACAGCTACGTACCGGACCTGATCCGGTACTACCTTGGCGAGGATCCCATCATCGCCAACGTGGACACGTTCCGGCTGGAGGAGCCGGAAGCCCGCGAACACGTCCTGGACCGCCTGGACGAGCTTGTGGTGAAGCCGGTCGACGGTTCGGGCGGCAAGGGGCTCGTGATCGGCCCGGACGCGTCGAAAGACGAACTGGAGGCGCTCCGCAAGCGCATCATCGCCGATCCCCGCGGCTGGATTGCCCAGCCGGTCCTGCAGCTCTCCACCGTCCCGACCCTCAGCGGTGACAAGTTCGGTCCCCGGCACGTGGACCTGCGTCCGTTCGCCGTGAACGACGGCGACGACGTGTGGGTCCTGCCCGGCGGGCTGACCCGGGTTGCCCTCAAGGAAGGGTCCCTGATCGTGAACTCCAGCCAGGGCGGCGGCTCCAAAGACACCTGGGTCCTGGCGGATTCGCCGCAGGTCCCGGTCGAAACCCTGCCGCGGCAGCCGATTGCGGTCCGCGAACGCGTCTCCGTCTGGCCCGTGGAGAGCAACTGGCGGGACCGCCAGGCAGAGCAGCAGCAGCAGCAGATTTCTGACGCGCCGGAGGTAACCGCGAATGCTTAGCCGAATTGCAGAATCACTCTTTTGGATTGGCCGCTATGTGGAGCGCGCCGACGGCACCGCCCGCATCCTCGATGTCCACCTGGAGCGGCTCAACCACCTGCCCATGGAGGAACAGCGCAGCGTGGCGCAGGAACTGCTGGCCGTCATGGGCGCCCGGACGCAGAACGAGGAATTCGGCCTGTCCGAGTTGCTGAACGCCCTCGCATACGACAAGCACAGCACCACGTCCATCGCCGGATCGCTCGGTGCGGCGCGGGAGAATGCCCGCCGGGCCCGGGAAACCGTGTCCTCCGGGCTCTGGGAGAGCCTGAACACCACCTACTACGGGCTCAACCAGCACCGCAAAGACGTGGTGGGAACCTACCGCTTCTGCAACTGGGTCCTTGAACGGACCGCCATGGTCAGCGGCCTCGCCGACACCACGGTCAGCCACGACGAAAGCTGGCAATTCCTGGTCCTGGGCCGTTCACTCGAACGGGCGGACATGACAGCACGCATGCTCTCCACCCGTGATGTCCTCTCCGCCGGCATGTCCTGGGTGAACATGCTGCGCTGCGCCGGAGCCTACGAGTCCTTCCTGCGGACCCGCCGCGCGGCCTTCGGCGACCAGCACGCAGCGGAGTTCCTGCTGCTCGACCGGCTTTTTCCGCGCTCGATTGTGTATGCCCTGCGCGACGCCGACGAATGCCTGGCCAAGCTCGATCCGTCGGCGCAGCGCGTCGGCTTCATCAACGATGCCCGCCGCATCGTGGGCCAGGCCCGCACGTTCCTGGAATTCCACCGGACGGACGATCTGATGTCGGAGCTGCCGGAGCATATGGAAAGGGTGCAGAAGGCCGTGTCCGAGGCCTCGGATGCGATTTCCCGTAAGTACTTCAATCAGGCTGACGAGCTCGCCTGGGTGGGAGAAGTGTCATGACCCGGCTGAGTATCGTCCACAAGACGGCCTACAAGTACAACAAACGCGTCACGCTCTCGTACAACGAGGCCCGCATGACGCCGCTGACGGACCCGCAGCAGGTGGTGCTCGAGTCCTCGCTCAAGGTCTCACCCGCGCAGGCGGCGCTCAGCAGCTACCGCGACTACTGGGGCACCCGGGTCACGGCCTTTGACATGCAGATGCCGCACGATCACCTCGAAGTGCTCTCCACCACCACCGTCGAGGTGCACCGGGTGGAGAAGATCCCGGCCGAGGCTGACATCGTCGGCTGGGATGAGCTCGTCACACCGGAGACCTTGAACCGGTTCAGCGACTGGATTCCGCAGTCGCAGCTCACCGGGCCCGGCGCCGAAGTGCTCGGGATCATTCCCGGGGTGGTCGACGGACGGTCGCCGTATGAGGCTGCACTGGCGGTCTTCGAGTGGATGCGTGGCGAGATGACGTACATGAAGGGTTCCACGGGCGTCACCACGAGCGCCGAACAGGCCTGGAACCAGCGCCAGGGAGTCTGCCAGGACCTGGCGCATCTCGCCATCGGCGCCCTGCGCAGCTGCGGGATCCCGGCACGGTACGTGTCCGGCTACCTTCACCCGCGCTCGACGGCGGAACTCGGCGAGACGGTGGCCGGCCAGTCACATGCCTGGCTGGAGTGGTGGGACGGCGAGTGGCGCAGCTGGGACCCGACCAACCACAAACCTGCCGGGGACTTCCACGTCACCGTGGCCCGCGGCCGTGACTACCGCGATGTTCCGCCGTTGAAGGGCATCCTCTCCGGCGGCGGGGGATCGGCGCTGAGCGTGAGTGTGGAGATTACCCGCGTCGCCTGACGGGCGGGCGGCAACCGCCCTTGCGGGACGCCGGTCCCGCAAGGGGCCGGCTACTCCAGGCCGGACCGGGTTGCGTAATCCAGCGGTGTCCACCAGGTCAGGGGCGGCACCACCTTGAAACGCCGGCCGGTGACGGTATCAGGGGTGATCCGGACAAAGTGCTCCTTCTTGCCGGACTGCCACGGAAACAGCAGCAGCCCCACGGTATCCAGGACCTCCTCCGGGTTCCGGACCGGCGTGGCCTGTCCTTTGATCACGACGCTCCAGGCGACTCCGGTATCCGGGTCCACCCCGTCGGCCTCCACCGCGACCGGTGTGTCCCCGGTGGCGGCTTGCAGTTTGGTGCCCTCGGCCGTGCGGAAGACCAAGGTTCCATGGTCGACCTTGTAGTTGACCGGGAATATGTCCGGGTGGTCATCCACCCAGACGGCCAGCCGCCCGACCGTGACGCTGCGCAGTAGCCGCCAGCAGTCCTGATGGTCAAGCTCCTCCACGGCGTGAACGTTATGGTCTCCGGCCTTCGGATCAGTAGTCATGGCCGAGAGCCTACGCCCGGCCCGGATGCCCCGGCTAGGGCAAAAAGTCCCACGCCCGCGGTCACACGGCGGCGGATCCGGTGCGGCCCCGGCGCAAGAGGGTATTCTGGCAGTACAGCGCCGGAGCAGACGGGCGCCGTAGCGAATTGGGGCGCCAGTATGCAGTCAGGCGGGGAGAGCCGGGAACAGACCTGGGCCTCCGGCGACGCCGGAATCGAGGAAGTCCTCCGGGGCTTCGCCTCCAGGGCCGAAGAGCTGCTCCAATCGCAGGAACGCATGACCGGCCTGCTTGAGGCGGTCGTTGCCCTGACCGAAGACCTCAGCCTGGATGCCGTACTCGAGCGGGTGGTGCAGTCCGCGTGTACGCTGCTGCATGCCCGCTTCGGCGCCCTCGGTGTGATCGGCGACAACGGGGCCCTGAGCCACTTCATCTCGGTAGGCATCGACGCCGGCCTGGCGGCGAAAATCGGCCCGTTGCCGACGGGGCACGGCGTCCTCGGCCTGCTCATCACAGACCCGCGGCCCCTCCGGCTGCACAACCTCACCGAGCATCCGGAAGCCTATGGTTTCCCGGCAAACCATCCGCCGATGCAGACGTTCCTGGGCGTTCCCATCCGGGTCCGCGACGTGGCGTTCGGCAACCTCTATTTGACCCAGAAGGACGGGGGCGAGGATTTCACCGCCGAGGACGAAGCCCTCGCGGTCGCCCTCGCCGCCGCCGCCGGCGTCGCCATTGAAAACGCCCGGCTCTATGACGACTCACGGCGCCGGGCCCGCTGGCTGGAAGCCTGCATGGACGTTTCCGGGCTCATGCTGAGCAGCGGCCGCGACTACACCTCAGGCGGCCTGGACCCGGTCGCCCAGCGCGCCCTGCGGGAGTCCGGTTCCGACCTCGTGCTGCTGGCGGCCCCGGCCGACGACGGATCGGGCTATGTGGTGATCGGCGTCGCCGGCGACCACGGCAACGTGTTCGCGGGGGAGACGCTGCTGCTGGACTGTCCGGCGCTTGAGGATGTCCTGGACGGCGGTAACCCGGTGGTGCTGGAGGATTCCTCGGTCCTGCTCGCGGAAGTTGATGACCGAGTCCACGGCCCGTTGCTCGCCGTCGCGCTGCGCACCCCGGAATCCAACCATGGTGTCCTGTTGATGATCCGCGGCAGCGCTGCCGTGCACTACAGCCGTACTGACGTCGAAATGGCGGCCGTCTACGGTTCCTACATTGCCCTCGCCCTCGAGCTGACCCGGGTCCACCGGCTGCGCGAACAGCTCCTGGTCTACAGCGACCGGGACCGGATCGCCAGGGACCTCCATGACCTCGTGATCCAGCGGCTCTTCGCGGCCGGGCTGAGTGTGCAGAGCCTGACCCGGTTCACCTCGGACGTGCACGCCACCGAGCGGATCCGCAACATTACGGGCGAACTCGACGAAGCAATCCGCAGCCTTCGGGACACGATCTACTCGTTGAAGAGCAGCAGCAGCGAAATGGAGTTGCTCAGCGGCCGGATCCGCCGGATTGCGAAGAGTTCGGCCAAGGCCCTGCCGTTCGTGCCGCGGCTGACCATGACCGGCCCGGTGGATGCGGTGACCCCGGACAAGGCCGACAACGTCGTCGCCGTGGTGTCGGAAGGTTTGAGCAACGCCATCCGCCATTCCGGCGCCGACTCCATTTCAGTCTCGGTCTCCGTTGTCAGGGGACGGGTGACGGTGGTCATCACCGACAACGGCACCGGCTTTGCGGACCCGGAAAAGCGCAACGGCCTGATCAACCTCGAAGACCGGGCGCGGATGCTCGACGGTGAGTGCACCATCACGAGCGCGCCCAACGCAGGCACGAGCCTGAAATGGACCGTGCCGCTCTAGCCGTGCCGGAGCCGGC
>JBFGBS010000061.1:0-8418 GCA_041567475.1 Arthrobacter sp. | reverse complement strand
GGTGGCGGAAGAACCCGGACGGGCAGCGGGGCAGCGGACCGCACCCGGGCACCGACGCACGCCCCCGGACCAGCGGCTACGCCGGTGCGGGCATCGGGTTGAGCGTCACCGCCGGCATCGTCGGTGCCCATGACGGAACCGTAAGCGTGGAAAATGTCGGGGGCGGATGCCGTTTCTCGTTGCTGCTGCCAGCCATGAACGCTGCCCCCGCGCATTCGGGAGCAGACCCCGCGCACCCCGGAACAGACCCCGCCGCCGGCCCCGCCGCGCGTCCCGGCACGGACCAGGGCCGACTTCCGGCCCCGACGGCCCCGACGGCTCCGACTGCTCCGACGGCTCCGACGGCCAGGACGGCAATGCCCGGAAAGGACGACCAATGAGGACCTCAGCAGCACCGGACTCCGGCATCGCGCCCCGGACGCGGGAAGGCTGGGCCGCCGCGGCGGGGGTGACCGCCGTCGGGACGGCCGTGGTTTTCGGCGAGATCACCGCGACCCTGATCAGTCCTTCGGTCTCACCCATAACCGCCGTCGGCGGCGCGGTCATCGACGCCGTCCCGCCCGGCGTGAAGGACTGGGCCGTGGCCTGGTTCGGCACCGCGGACAAAGTGGCGCTCCTCGCCGGTATGGCCTTGGTGATTGCCGGGCTGGCCGCCGTGGCCGGGGTCGTTGAAGCCCGCCGCCGTTTCGCCGGCGCCGCGCTCATCGCAGTCTTCGGCCTTGCCGGTGTGGCCGCCGTCCTCAGCCGCGCCGGGGCCGGCGCCTACGCCGTTGCCGTCCCCGTGGCCGTGGCGCTGACCGCCATGCTGCTGCTGCGCTGGCTGCTCGGGCGGCTTGCGGACTGGGCACAGGGAACGGATCCGGCGCAAACACCGGCGGCCAGCGGCCCGGATTCGAGCGGCCCAGGCTCGAGCGGCCCGGAGACGAGTGGCCCGGACACCGGCGGGGGCGGGCCGCGGCAGCCGACCGACCGGCCGGCCGCCGATGCCCCTCCTGCCCGGCGCCGCTTTATGCAGGCCCTTGGCGGCACCGCCGTCGTGGGGGCTATCGGCGGGATCTTCGCCGGCACCCTCCGCGGAAGCGCCGCGGCCGTCACCGAGGGCCGCGGCCAACTCATCCTGCCGGCGGCGAAGTCGCCTGCGCCCCCGATTCCGCAAGGGGCAGCAATTCAACTCGACGGGCTCGAACCGCTCGTGACGCCCAACGACGACTTCTACCGGATCGACACCGCACTGCGGGTCCCGCTCATTGATCCGAACCAGTGGACGCTGAAGGTCTCCGGGCTCGTCGAGCGCGAAATTGAACTGGATTTCGCCGCACTGCTCGCCAAACCCATGACCGAACGGCACGTGACCATTGCCTGCGTCTCCAACCAGGTGGGCGGGGACCTGATCGGTAACGCCCTGTGGCTTGGCTGGCCGGTCCGGGACCTGCTGGCCATGGCCGGTCCGCAGCCGGGCGCGGACATGGTCCTCTCCCGCAGCTCGGACGGCTGGACCGCGGGAACGCCGTTGGAGGCCCTCACCGATTCCCGCGACGCGATGCTCGCGGTGGGGATGAACGGCGAGCCGCTCCCGCTCGAACACGGCTTCCCGGTCCGGCTGATCGTGCCCGGGCTGTACGGCTACGTGTCGGCGACAAAATGGGTGACGGAACTGAAAGTGACCCGCTTCGCGGACGACCAGGGCTATTGGACGCCCCGCGGCTGGAGTGAACGCGGCCCCATCAAGATCTCCTCCCGGATCGATGTGCCCCGCAACGGGGCGGCTCCGGCAGCCGGGACGGTGGTCTTCGGCGGGACCGCCTGGGCGCAGCCGACGGGGGTCGGCGCGGTGGACCTGAGGATCGACGGCGGCCCGTGGCAGTCCGCGGAACTGGCCCCCGGGATCTCGAAGGACACCTGGTATCAGTGGAAACTGGCGGTGGACCTGGGCCCCGGGCAGCACGAAGTCCAGGTGCGCGCCACGGACCTCAACGGCGTGGTCCAGATCGAAGACCGCGCCCCGGTGGCTCCCGACGGGGCCACGGGCTACCACACGATTAGAGTGGACCTGAAGTCATAACGCGACGAGCCAAAGGTCAGCACCGTATGCACCGCACCGCCAGCACCAACACCGTGGAATCCGGGAGCGGCGCCGCCACGGTGGCCGCCCACCGCGCCGCGGTCCATGCCCTCCTCGCCCCGTTGCGGAGCGCAGAACGGGTGGAACGGCTCCCGCTCCTCGCCGCGCAGGGCCGCGGGCTCGCGGCCGATATCCTGGCGCCGTTGGACCTGCCGCCCTTCGCCAATTCGCAGATGGACGGCTTCGCCATCCGCAGCGCCGACGTCGCCGGGTCCGACGTCGCTGGGTCCGCCGGCACCGAGCCGGCCGGCACCGAACTGACCGTCGTCGCACCCGTGCCCGCCGGTGCCGCGCCCGCGGACCTGGTCCCCGGCACGGCCGCGCCGATCATGACCGGCGCCATGATGCCGCCGGGCGCCGATGCCGTCGTCCCGATCGAACACGCGGTCCCGGATTCCTTCCCGGACCCCGCCGTGCCGGCCACGGTCCGCCTGCCGGCCACCGCGGCGGGAACCTTCATCCGCGAGGCCGGCAGCGACATCCACGCCGGGGAACCGGCCCTCGCCGCCGGGACGTTCCTGGGCCCGGGGCAGCTCGGGCTGCTCGCAGCCCTGGGCCTGACCGAAGTGCCCGTGCACCGGCGGCTGCGGGTCCTCCTCGTCACGACCGGCGACGAGGTCGTCGAACCCGGCCGTCCCCTGGAGGTCGGGAAGATCTATGACTCAAACGGCACCCTGCTTGAATCCGCCATGCGCCAGGCCGGACTGGAGGTCACCCGGACCGGGATTTCCGCGGACCGGCCCGAAGAACTCGTAGCACTGCTCCGGCTGCATGCCCCGGCCGTGGACCTGATCGTCACCACCGGCGGGGTCAGCAAAGGGGCCTACGAGGTGGTCCGCCAGGCCATGGCCGGACACGAGGTGTATTTCACGTCCGTGGCGATGCAGCCCGGCGGCCCGCAGGGGATCGGCACGTTCGACGGCGTCCCCGTGCTCGGATTTCCCGGGAACCCGGTCAGTTGCCTCGTGTCTTTCGAGATGTTCCTGCGCCCGGTGCTCTCGGAGCTGTTCGGAAATCCGGCCCCACGGCCGGTGGTGCGGGCACGGCTGGCCGGTGCCCTGACATCGCCCGGACACAAGCACCAGGTCCGGCGCGGCACCCTCTCCCCAGACGGGACGGTCCGGCTCGAAGGCGGAACCGGCTCCCACCTCGTGCATGCGTTGGCGCACTCCAACGCGCTCGTCCACGTTCCGGCCGGAACATCGGCGCTCGCCGACGGCGCGGAAGTGGAAGTATGGATACTGTGAACGCACTAGAAACCCCCGGGACAGACTCGGCCGCACCAGAAGCACCTCCACCCCCCGTTCTGACGCACCTGCGCCAGGACGGCACAGCACACATGGTGGACGTGTCCAACAAAGCCGAGACGACGCGGCAGGCCACGGCCACCGCAACGGTTCAAAGCACTGCCGAGGTCCTGGCCATGCTGGGAACCGGCGGCCTCCCCAAGGGCGACGCCCTCGCTGTCGCCCGCATCGCCGGAATCATGGCGGCCAAAAAGACCCCCGAACTCATCCCGCTGTGCCACCCGCTGCCCCTAGCCAAGGTCACCGTCGACTTCGAACTCAACGCCAGCACCGTCACGGTCTTCGCCACGGTCAAGACCCGCGGCATCACCGGCGTCGAAATGGAGGCCCTGACGGCCGTCTCCGTCGCGGCGCTGAGCGTGTACGACATGATCAAGGCGGTAGACAAGCATGCCGTCCTGACAGATATCAAAGTGCTGGCCAAAAGCGGCGGCAAGAGCGGGGACTGGACACTATGAGCATGCCCGAACCACACACGCACGGCGACGTCACGGGCCGTAAGGCCGGCGTCGTGATTGCTTCCACCCGGGCCGCCTCTGGCGTATACGAGGATCTGACCGGCCCCGTCATCGTCGACTGGCTCACCGAACACGGCTTCGAGCCCTTTCCCGCCCTCGTGGTCCCGGACGGCGACTCCGTCGGGGCCGCGCTCCGGGCCCTCCTGAGCCAGCAGCCGGCCGTGATCATCACGAGCGGCGGCACGGGCCTGAGCCCCACGGATGCCACACCGGAACAGACCCTGCCCCTGCTGGACCGCGAAATCCCTGGAATCATGGAGGGGATCCGCCGGGTCGGAACGGACAAAACGCCCACGGCCATGCTCAGCCGCGGCCACGCGGGCGCGGCCGGACAGACCTTTATCATCAACCTCCCCGGCTCACCCAAGGGCGTGATGGACGGCCTGGGCGTGCTTGATCCCATCCTCGGACATCTCTGCGAACAACTTGAAGGCGGCCATGGGCACTGACACAGGATTCGACGTAGTGCAGGCGGTACTCAGCGCCGAACCGATCTCCGTGGACCAGGCCATCGCCGCGGTCGAGTCGGAGACGGCCGGGGCCGTCGTCAGCTTCAGCGGTGTCGTCCGGAACCACGACGGCGGCAAGCACGTCACGCGGCTCAGCTACAGCGCCCACCCGAGCGCGCACCAGGTGATGGCCGACGTCGTCGCGGCCCTCGTCGCCGAACACGAACCTGCACCGGGCAGCGAGGGCGCCAAACCCGTGCGGATCTGGGCCGCGCACCGGATCGGCATGCTGGAGATCGGCGACCCGGCTCTCGTGTGCGCCGTGTCCGCCGCGCACCGCGGACAGGCCTTCGAGGTCTGCTCGGAACTCGTGGACCGGATCAAGGCCCAGGTGCCCATCTGGAAGGAACAGTTCTTCGCCGACGGCACCATCGAGTGGGTGGGAGCGGGCGAATAGTTCCGCACCGGGTAACCCCCCGCCGCCGGTTCCGGTCCGGAGCGGCCCCGACGGTAGGGTTGTTGCTATGACCGAACAACTCGCAGTCGCCGTGCTTGGCGCGAACGGGCGCATGGGCGCCGAGGCGGTGAAGGCCGTCGAGGCCGCCGCCGATATGAAGCTCGTCGCGGCCCTGGGCCGGAACGATTCCCTCGAGAGCCTCGTCGATGCCGGCGCCGGGATCGTGGTGGACCTGACCGTCCCGGAGAGCACGGAAGCGAACGTCCGTTTCGCCATCGAACACGGCATGCACGCCGTCGTCGGCACCACCGGCTGGGATCAGGAACGCCGGGACCGGCTCGTGGAACTGCTGGCCACGCACCCGGGCACCGGAGTCCTGATCGCGCCCAACTTCGCGCTCGGTTCCGTGCTGGCCTCGGCCTTCGCGGCCAAGGCCTCGAAGTACTTTGAATCGGTCGAGATCATTGAACTTCACCACCCGGACAAGGTTGATGCGCCCTCGGGAACGGCGGTGCGCACCGCGCAGCTGATCTCCGCCGAGCGCGCCGCCGCCGGTGTGCCGGTCGGTCCCGACGCGACGACGAGCGAAATGGCCGGAGCCCGCGGCTGCGACGTTGATGGCGTCCGGGTACACAGCGTCCGGCTCCGCGGCCTCGTGGCCCACCAGGAAGTCCTGCTGGGCGGCCCGGGGGAGCAACTGACCTTCCGCCACGATTCCTTTGACCGGGCCTCCTTTATGCCCGGCGTGCTGCTGGGCGTGCGGAGCGTCGGCTCGAACCCTGGGCTCACGCTGGGCCTGGACGGCTACCTGGATCTGGGGCTGTAGCTCCCATGGCCACTGTGCTGGGCACCCTGAAATCCCACCGCACCAAGATCTGGGTCGGCGCTGTCACGTTGCTGCTGGTGTTCTATCTCGTGGTGTCCCTCCAGCGCGCGGTCCTGCTGATGACCGACGCCAACCTGACTGCCAAGGCGATCGGCGTCGCCTACCTGCTGCTGCCTGTGATCGGTGCCTGGGCGCTGGTCCGGGAGCTGCTGTTCGGGGCCCGTACCGAGCGCCTGGCGAAGATCCTGGAAGCCGAGGGCGGCCTGCCGGAGGATAACCTGCCGCGCACCCCGGCCGGACGGATCATCCGCGAGGCCGCCGACCGCGAATTCGAGAAGTACCGCGAAGAAGCGGAAGCCGCGCCGGAGGACTGGCGTTCCTGGTTCCGGCTCAGCTGCGCCTACGACGCTGCCGGTGACCGTAAGCGGGCCCGCGCCTCGATGCGCGACGCCGTGAAGCTGTACCGCACCGGGGCCGGGGCGGCCTGAGTCCGGGCACCGCCCCTTAGCGGACGCGTGCGGGCTGGTACCGGCCGAGCTGGTTGGCGGAATGCGCCGCCCATTCCAGCGGCCCGCGCCATGCCTGCCGGGCAAAAATCCCGCCGATGGCCAGTGCGGCGGCCACCTGCGTCCAGTAAACGAGCTCAACGGTCCACCCGGATGGCAGCGGCTGGCTGTTCACCGCGGCCATCAGGCACAGGTGCGCGGTGTAGAGGCTGAGGGTCAGCGCTCCGGCGCCCCGCAGCGGAAGCAGCAGGTCCAGCTCCACCCAGTCGCCGAGCCGGCCCAGCAGCAGGCAGATCCCCAGGACGGCGGCAGCTACTCCGGATGTATGCACCAGGTCCAGGGTGGTGCCGGAGTGCGGGGAACTGACCGCCAGCCACCACCCGGACCCGGTCTGCTCGATGCCCGTCAGGTTGACCTGGAGCACGCTATCGAGCGGGTAGGCCGGATCGGCGACTTGGGCCCGGAGGGCTTCGCGGCCGCCCCAGTTATCCAGCAGCACCTCGCCCAGCCATTTGGAGAGGACCGCCAGTACGGTTCCCGCCGCTATGAGCAGGAACGGAACCGCCGCCGTCGCGAGTGCGAGCCGGCCGATTGCCAGGCCGACCAGCAGGTAGGCCATCCACTGGAAGACGGGGTAGTAGCCGGTCAGAAAGAGATCGCCGAGCAATTGGGCCGGCGTGGTGAGGTCCTCCCAGCCGGGGTTGTGGCCCAGCTGCAGGGCCGGCGTGGGGGAAAGCAGCCAGGGCCGCAGCATAAATGCCAGCGCGGGTGCGGCCACGACCCAGGCGGCGGCAAGCCCCAGCAGCCGTCCGGGGCCAAGTCCCAGGAACGGCAGGATGCACAGGAACATCACGGCGTAGTGGACCAGGATGATGGCGATATTGACTTCCAGTCCGCCGAGCGACAGTCCAATTGCGGCCACCACCAAGGCCCGGAAGGCGACGCCGCGGCGGGCGGCCCACAGGTCCGCGCCGTCGAGCGGCTGCTGTTTGCCGGTGGACAGCGCGAGTCCGACCCCGGCCAGGACGGCGAAGAGTGCCGCGGCCCGGCCGGAAAAAACGAGTCCGACCCAGGTCGGAGTGAGCTGGGGATCGGAGCCGTAGAGCGGCAGGACGTGCGTGGCCATCATTCCCAGCAGCGCGAGCCCGCGGGCGGCGTCGACGCCGGTCAGCCGGGCGCCTGGCGCCGAGCCGGCGGTGCTGGCGCGGGACGTGCTGCCCGTTCTGCCGCGGGCCCGGGATTCGGGTGAGGTTCCGCGCGCGGTCATGCTCCGATCGTCTCATATGAACCTTGGCGCCCGGCCGCCAGGCGCACCGGGTGAGCCGCTGCCGTGCAAGCCCCGGACCGGCGTCAGGTGGCGCGCGCAGCTACCAGCGGATGTCCGCGGGGGTGGCCAGCGGTTCCCTCTCCTCGACGGCCAGCGACTTCAGGGGCATGGTTGTATCGGCAGCATGCACGTCCCCCGGGAACCGGAGGCAGGTGCGGTCTTCGAGTTCGGCCACGGTGACCTCGTACACCCTGAACTCGTCCAGGTGCAGGACAGCCTTGAGCTGGTCGAGGTTCTGGGTGAGCAGGAATGCGTGGGTCTTGAGGATCCCGTGGTCCTCGAACGCCAACAACTTCCAGAACTCGCGCGGAAGCGGGACTCCGCGGTAGGGGCGGTCGTCGTTGTGGAGAACCGGGCCGGCGAAGACGCTGACCCTCAGGTCATCGACCTCGACGCCGTCAAAGAGCGCACTCTCCAGTCTGCCCCAGACTCCGTCCCTGCTGCTTTGGTTGAAGTCGTCCATCTGCGGGGCGATGTTCGGGTAGTAGAACGAATCCCGGTTTGCCTGGCGGGCCTCGTCCGGGTCTCCCCAGAGCAGGTCCGCACGGCGTGCCAAATGCCCCCGGTCCAGGCGGTTCCCGGCATAGAGTTCGTTCCCCACCTGGGCTGACGCGGGGATCCTCGGGTCGGTCCTGAAGTCCAGGGCGGTGCGGCTCAACCGCTGGATGCTGGCGCCGTCGATGTTCCAGGCAACCCACCGGGCCAACCGGCGCGACTTGCTCAGCGACAAGGAAAAATGGGTATACGGGATGACCTCCGTCCCTTGCCACAGGACGGCGTCGTGCTCGATTCCGGCGCCCAGTTCGGGCAGCGCGATGCGCGTACTGAGGAAGTCCGGGGCATAGCCTGCCCGCTCGGTCGGTACCCCGGATCGGGATGCAGCCTCATCAGCCATCTCATGCTCCT
>JBFGBS010000060.1:0-8433 GCA_041567475.1 Arthrobacter sp. | reverse complement strand
TGGCCCGCGAGGCGTTCCAGAACAGCCTCGATGCCCTCGGACTCGACTATGTGGACCTCTACCTGATCCACTGGCCGGTGCCGTCCCAGGGACTCTTCACCGACGCTTGGAAGGCCCTGGAAGAGCTCTACGCCGGCAGCGTGGTCCGCGCCATTGGCGTCTCCAACTTCCTCACCGAGCACCTGGACACGCTCCGCCAGGCCTCGGACGTAGTGCCGACGGTGAACCAGATCGAAATACACCCGGCATTCCAGCAACGGGACCTCGCGGCCCGGAGCCGGTCCTTGGGCATCGCCGTGGAGGCCTACAGTCCCCTTGGCCAGGGCGCCGATCTGGGTGCGGCCAGCGTGAAATCACTGGCCGCCCGGCACGATGCCACTCCTGCCCAGATCGTGCTCGCCTGGCACCTCGCCCACGGCACGATCGTGATTCCGAAGTCGGCGGACACGGCACGCATGCGCGAAAACCTGGGCGCCGCCGCGCTCCGGCTCACCCCGGCCGATATCGCTGAGATCGACGCACTGGAGTCCGGCGCCCGCACCGGCGCTGATCCGGCGGTTGCAGACTTCAGCCAGCTCTAACCTCTTCGGCCGCAGTGTTGGAGGCGGTCCCACTGAGCCGGGACCGCCTCCGGTCGGCGGTTGCGGCCGCCGCTCAGTAACGTCCCAAGGTGCCGCCCGGGGGCTTGAGGTAGTCATCCCTTCGATTTTGCTGCCGCTTGCGTTCACCGGCGCTGTGCGCTTCGCCCTCCGCTGTCCCGTCGGATTCGCCCTCCAAATCGACAAGGCCGTTGGTCTGATCAAAGGGGTGCGCAAACCGGTTGTATTCCGGCAGAGCCGCTCCGACGGCACCCGTTCCGGCGGAGGTCCCGGTGCCGGAGGCCGTGGCAGTGCCGGAGTCCCGCCACGCCTGGGCGGCGTAACCTTCGTGTTCGACGAACTCTTTGAATTTCTTCAGGTCAGCCTCTGCTTGGCGCTCGACGATATGGAGCACGTCTGCGGCCTTCTCCACGACGCCGTGGGGCTGGTATTCGAGGGTCAGCACCAGTGCCGTCCCGCCGTCGCCGGCGCTTTCGAATTCCACGGCTCCGGAGTTGGTTGCACCCTCGATGGATGCCCACGCCACCTTGCGGTCCGGGATCTGTTCGAGGATCCTGGCCTGCCATTTCCGACGGACACCGGCGATGTGGGCTGTCCACTCCAAGCGGTCTTCTTCGAGCCGCCTGACGCTTTCCACCCCGCCCATGAAGTGCGGGAATTCCTCGAATCGGGTCCACTGGTTGTACGCGGTGCTGACCGGTACGTTGACGACTATCCGCTTTTCCACCTTCGTGCTCACAACTACTCCTTCGACTGGAACGGGATCGGATAAAAGCCCCACAAGTCTCAGTACATTCAGGATATCGCCGGCTGGTTTCGCCGACTATAAGTCCTGCCCACTTCCGCGCGATCGGCCGTCCGGTGTGAGAAGCTCACTTCTGTAAGCATCGGAAAGGGGAGTCCGCTCGTGAACGTTACTGATTCAGACCAGGAGTTCCTGGCCAGAGCCGTCAGGCTTGCCACCGCAAATGTCCTGGACGGCGGAGGCCCCTTCGGAGCAGTGATCGTTACCGCGGACGGGCAGGCTTTCGAGGGCGTCAACCGGGTCACTGCCACGAACGATCCCACCGCCCACGCCGAGGTCACTGCAATCCGGCGTGCCTGCAGCGAACTTGCGACGTTCGCCCTGCAGGGGGCAACCCTTTACACCAGCTGCGAGCCGTGCCCGATGTGCCTGGCTTCCGCGCTCTGGGCGAGGGTCGGGCGGGTGGTGTTTGCCGCAGACCGCCACGATGCGGCCTCGGTCGGATTCGACGACGCCGTGTTCTACGACTATTTCAACAACGTCGGGCGCGACGCCCTCATGCCGGTCTCCAAACTGGATATCAGCGGACCTCAGGCGCCGGAGGTCCTCGAGCCGTTCAACACGTGGAACACCCTCGCCGGCAGGATCGAGTACTAGCCGGCACGGATTCGTATACCCGCATCACGGAAGGTTGGGGCCAAGCGTGGACAGTATTTCGGTGACAGTGAACGGCCAGGCCCGGGGCTGCGCGGGGGTGAGCCCGCACGTCCGGTTGCTCGACTGGCTGCGGGCTGAAGGGCTCACCGGCGCCAAGGAGGGCTGCGCCGAGGGAGAATGCGGTGCCTGCGCCGTGATGGTCGCCCGCCCGGACGGACCCGGCCGCAGCCGGTGGACGCCGGTGAACGCCTGCCTGCCTCCCGCCGTCGCGTTTGACGGCCAGGAAATCATCACCGCCGAAGGCCTCGGCACCGCTCCGGGACCCTGCGCCGAACAGGACCTCCACCCGGTCCAGCGGGAAATGGCCGCCCGCGGCGGATCCCAGTGCGGCTACTGCACCCCGGGCTTCGTCTGCGCCATGGCCGCCGAGTACTACCGCCCGGGGCGGGATGCGTCCGGGAACCGGGATGCGTCCGGGAACGAGGAAAGTGCCCCCGGGAAGCAGGCAGGCGCCGCCGCGGACCAGCCATCAGTAGAAGACGCCTGCGGGCCCAACGGCTTCGACCTGCACGCCTTAAGCGGCAACCTGTGCCGGTGTACCGGCTACCGGCCTATCCGCGACGCCGCCTACGCCCTGGAGATCCCGGCAGTATCCGACCCCCTGCTCCGTCGCCAGGACTCACCCGCCCCGGCACCCCGGCACACCCGGGCGAGCCTGGCCGGCGCCGAGTTCGTCCGCCCGCAGACCATGGAGGAACTCTTCGAACGGCTCGCCGCAGACCCGGAGGCAACGCTCGTCACGGGCGCCACAGACCTCGGCGTCGAGGTTAACCTCAGGCACTTCCGCCCGGGACTGGTTCTGGGCATCGACCGGCTCGAACCCCTGCGCGAGCTCACAATCAACGACGACGGGATCGAGATCGGCGCGGCCCTGACCCTTTCCGAGGTCGAACGGCAGCTGGCCGGCCGGGTGCCGCTGCTGACCCAGCTGTTCCCGCAGTTCGCCTCACGGCTGATCCGGAACGCCGCCAGCCTCGGCGGCAACCTCGCCACCGGCTCACCCATCGGCGACGCGGCTCCGGCGCTGCTGGCCCTGGACGCCTCAGTGATCCTCGCCTCCGGGGCCGGGGAGCGCGAAGTTCCTGTGGCGGAGTACTTCACCGGCTACCGGCAGAGCGTGAAAAAGCCCGGCGAGCTCCTCCGCGCGGTGCGGATTCCGCTGCCGCTCGCGGAGAACACGGCCTTCCATAAGATCTCCAAACGCCGCTTCGATGACATCTCCAGCGTCGCCGTCGCCATCGCGATGCGGCTCGACGGCGGCACGGTCGCCTCCGTGCGGATCGGTCTCGGGGGAGTGGCCGCCACCCCGATCCGGGCCCGGGCAACCGAGGACTCCCTCACCGGCCAACCCTGGACCCACGGGACGGCCGCGGCTGCCGCCGCCGTAATGGCCGCGGAGGGCACGCCGATCGATGACCTGCGGGCCAGCGCCCGGTACCGCTCGGCGATGCTTGAACAGCTCCTGCTTAAGTTCTACGCGCAGACGCAGTCCGATCCAGCCCGGGAGGTGGTCCGGTGAGGTCCCTGGCAGATCGTCCGGTCGATCCCGTCGTCGGAACGCCGGTCCCGCACGAGAGTTCCGCCCTGCACGTCACCGGCACGGCGCTGTACACCGATGACCTGATCGTCCGGCACCAGGACGTGCTCCACGCCTGGCCGGTCCAGGCTCCCCACGCGCACGCCCTGGTCACGTCCCTGCACACCGCACCGGCACTGGAGGTCCCGGGGGTGGTCCGGGTCCTGACGGCGGCGGACGTGCCCGGCGTCAACGATGCCGGCACCAAGCATGACGAGCCGCTGTTCCCCACCGAGGTCATGTTCCACGGCCACGCGGTGTGCTGGGTGCTGGGGGAGACCCTTGAGGCCGCCCGGCTGGGGGCCGCGGCAGTGGAGGTCGAATACGAACCGCTCCCGTCGCTGCTCACGCTGACGGAGGCCATCGAGGCCGGCAGCTTCCAAGGCCACCAGCCAACCGTCAGCAGGGGCGAGGCGGACGCCGCCCTGGCCGCCGCCGCCCACCGGTTCAGCGGCGAGCTTGAATGCGGCGGGCAGGAACACTTCTATCTGGAGACCCACGCGTCGTTCGTCTACGTTGACGAAGGCGGCCAGGTGTTCGTCCACTGCAGCACCCAGCACCCATCGGAAACCCAGGAGATCGTGGCTCACGTCCTGGGCCTGCACAGCCACGACGTGACCGTGCAGTGCATGCGGATGGGCGGCGGATTCGGCGGCAAGGAAATGCAGCCGCACGGGTTCGCCGCCATCGCCGCCCTCGGCGCGGTCCTGACCGGCCGGCCGGTGCGCCTGCGCCTGAACCGCACCCAGGACATGACCCTGACCGGGAAGAGGCACCCGTTTCACGGCCGCTGGGAGGTCGGCTTCGATGCCGAGGGCCGCATTCAGGCGCTGAAAGCCACGCTGACCAGCGACGGCGGCTGGTGCCTGGACCTCTCCGAACCGGTCCTCGCCCGGGCCATGTGCCACATCGACAACGCCTACTGGATCCCCAACGTCGAGGTCCACGGTCGCGTCGCTAAGACCAACAAGACCTCGCAGACGGCCTTCCGCGGCTTCGGCGGACCGCAGGGCATGCTGTTCATGGAGGACCTGCTCGGCCGGTGCGCTCCCATGCTCGGCCTTGACCCCGCAGAGCTCCGCCGGCGCAACTTCTATGCGCCCGGCCAAAGCACCCCGTACGGCCAGCCGGTCCGGCATGCCGAGCGGCTGACCACCATCTGGGCGCAGCTGCTGAAGCGCGCCGACGTCGAACACCGGCAGGAACAGATCACGGCGTTCAACGCCGCACATCCGCACACCAAGCGCGCCCTCGCCATGACCCCGGTCAAGTTCGGCATCTCCTTCAACCTCACGGCCTTCAACCAGGCCGGCGCGCTGGTCCACGTGTACAAGGACGGCTCGGTCCTGATCAATCACGGCGGGACGGAGATGGGGCAGGGTCTGCACACCAAGATGCGCCAGGTCGCGGCGACCTCCCTGGGGGTGCCGCTGGCGGCGGTGCGGCTGGCCCACACACGGACGGACAAGGTGCCCAACACCTCCGCCACGGCTGCCAGCTCGGGCAGCGATCTCAACGGCGGCGCGGTCAAGGACGCCTGCGAGCAGATCCGCGCCCGCCTGGCCGAGGTGGCCGGCCGCAAACTGAACATCCATCCCGACGACGTCCGGTTCACCGGCGGAAACGTCACCGGCATCGGCTTCGCCGACCGGGTGGTGCCGTTCGCCGAGCTGGTCCAGGACGCCTACTTCCAGCGGGTCCAGCTCTGGGCCGCCGGGTACTACCGGACCGAAGGGCTGCACTGGGACGGCGTCCGGATGCAGGGTGAGCCGTTCAAGTACTTCTCCTTCGGCGCTGCAGTGTCCGAAGTGGAGGTCGACGGGTTCACCGGCGCGTACCGCCAGCTGCGCACGGACATCATCCACGACGTCGGGGACAGCCTGTCCCCGCTGATCGACGTCGGGCAGATCGAAGGCGGCTTCGTCCAGGGCGTCGGCTGGCTGACACTGGAGGACCTGCGCTGGGACGTGTCCGACGGCGAGCGCCGCGGCCGCCTGGCCACCCAGTCCGCCAGCACCTACAAGCTGCCGAGCTTTTCGGAGATGCCGGAAGAATTCAACGTCCATCTCTTTGAGCAGGCGACCGAAAGCGGAGTGGTCTACGGGTCCAAGGCCGTGGGCGAACCTCCCCTGATGCTGGCGTTCAGCGTCCGGGAGGCTCTACGCGCGGCGGTGGCCGCATTCGGGGACGGCGGCCCGGTCGTGATCCCCAGCCCGTCCACGCCGGAGGCGATCTTCTGGGCGGTCGAGCAGGCCCGGGCCGGTGCACCGGACCCGACGGCGGGCGCGGCGCCGCTGGGGACGGCGGGACCCGTCACAACCCCCGTCACCCCGGGCTGACGTGGACTGGCTGCAGGCTCTGCACCGGCTGCGCGCCGATAACGCGGCGTGCGTCCTGGCCACGGTCACGGACGTCCGCGGGCATGCGCCGCGGGAGGCCGGAGCGAAGATGGTGGTGGCCGCCGGGGCGTCGTGGGGCAGCATCGGCGGCGGCAACCTGGAAGCCACCGTCATGGACCGGGCCCGGGCCATCCTCGCAGCCGGCACCACGGTGCCCGAGGACCTGGAATTCTCGCTGAACGATCATGCCGCCACCGAACACGGCCGGCAGTGCTGCGGGGGAGTGGTCCGCGTTCTCCTTGAGCCGTACCCCGCCCTCCCCAGCGTCGCCGTTTTCGGCCTGGGACACGTCGGGCATGAGCTGGCCAGGATCCTCTCCCGGCTGCCCGTGCATCTGCACCTGGTGGACAGCCGCGCCGCGATGGTCTCCGCGGCGCGGCTCGCCGACGTCACGGACGGGTCCGCCGAGGTCCACACGGGTCACAGTCCCGTGCCGGATACCGTGCTGGGAAACCTGCCGCCGGGGACGCACGTGCTCATCATGACCCACGACCACGCCGAGGACTTCCTGCTGTGTGACGCGGCCCTGCGCCGGGACGACCTGGGCACGGTCGGGCTGATCGGCTCCCGGGCCAAATGGTCCCGGTTCCGTCAAGGCCTTTTGGGCGAAGGGCACACCGCGACTGTCATTGACCGGATCAGCTGCCCGATCGGCCTTCCCGAGATCACCGGCAAGGCGCCCGCCGTGATCGCCATCAGCGTCGCCGCCCGCCTGCTCCAGGCCATCTCCGAGCAAACATCGCGCTCTCTTGAGGGTGCCACCCCGGCGGAGTAGTCTCACTCCCATCACACCAGCATCATCGTGACCTGGGAGCGGCCATGCCATCCGTGCGACAACAACTGGTTTCCGTGATGGCGGCTCTGGCTTTGGGCCTGACGACGGGATGCACCGTCACCACGCCCGCGTCCGCTCCGCCGTCCACGGCTGACACGGTGGAAAAAACCCCGACCGCCACCGGACGCGGGGGTGCGGTCAGCACCGTGGACCCGCACGCATCCGCCGCGGCGCTGGAAATCCTCCGCGACGGCGGCAACGCGGTGGACGCCGCCGTCGCCGCGGCCGCAACCCTGGGCGTGACCGAGCCCTACAGCGCCGGCCTCGGCGGGGGCGGCTACTTTGTCTTCTACGATGCAAAAACCGGCAAGGTCGAGACGATCGACGGGCGTGAGACCGCACCGGCAGCGATGCCGGACGACGCGTTCATCGACCCGGCAACCGGAAAACCGTACCCCTTCACCCCGGAGCTCGTCACGAGCGGCGTCTCCGTCGGGGTCCCCGGCACACCGGCGACCTGGGAACGCGCCCTCGAACGGTGGGGCACCCTGAGCCTCAGCGAGGCCCTCAACCCGGCCATCGACGTCGCCGCAAACGGGTTCGTGGTGGATGAAACGTTCCGGCAACAGACGCTCGACAACAAGCTGCGCTTCGAAGCCTTCACCTCGACCAGCAGCCTCTTCCTCCCGGACGGTGACGCACCCGCCGTCGGCAGTGTCTTCCAGAACCCTGACCTCGCGGAAACGTACCGGCTCCTCGCGAAAGAGGGAACGCCGGGTTTCTACAGCGGTCCGCTCGCGGAGGAGATTGTCGCCGCAGTCCAGTCCCCGCCGAAGACTGACGCCACCGCGCTGCCCGTGCCCGCCGGACACATGACGACGGCGGATCTCGCCGCCTACCGCGCCCTGGACCAGGCACCGACCCGCGTGGCGTACCGCGGACTGGAGGTGTACGGCATGGCGCCGTCGAGCAGCGGCGGCACCACCGTCGGCGAAGCGCTGAACATGCTGGACCCGTTCAACCTCGCCGAGATGACCGTGCCCGGGGCACTGCACTACTACCTTGAGGCCAGTGCGCTCGCCTTCGCGGACCGCGGCAAATACCTGGGCGACCCCGCGTTCGTCGAGGTCCCCACCGCCGCGCTGACCGACCCGCTCTTCGGCAAGGAACGCGCCTGCCAGATCGACCCGCAGCGCGCGGCCCCGAAACCCGTCCCGCCGGGGGAAGTCTCCGGGTACGACGGCGCGTGCCCGGCCCCCGCCGCTGCACCGGCTCATGAGGCGGACACCGAGAACATCTCGACGACGAACCTGACGGTCGCGGACAAGTGGGGGAACGTGGTGGAGTACACGCTCACGATCGAACAGACCGGCGGGTCCGGGATTGTTGTGCCCGGCCGCGGGTTCCTCCTCAACAACGAACTCACCGACTTCACGACCGTTTACAACCCGGACAACCCGAACCGGATCGGGCCGGGGAAACGGCCGCGCTCGTCGATGTCGCCGACCATCGTCCTCGAGGACGGCAAGCCGTTCCTGGCGCTCGGCTCGCCGGGCGGGTCAACGATCATCACGACCGTCCTGCAGACGATCCTGAACCGGGTGGATCTGGGCATGAGCCTC
>JBFGBS010000059.1:0-8452 GCA_041567475.1 Arthrobacter sp. | reverse complement strand
TGTTCCTGAATCAACGCATCCAGGGACTCACGCCACTCGGCGGTCTCTTCCGGATCACGATCAGGCAGCTGGTTAGTCAACCCGCTGAGGATATGGGAGGTATCTTCTCCTGCAGCCACGTCCAACCTCTCTTTGAGCGCAATCATCGGCGCCCTCAGCTCCGGCAGGGTATCTGCCCGGCGTGAACGCGACGTGTGCGACGTATCGGTTACAACAGCCCGGTCGTGTGCGCCGGGCAAAGGTCCAATCACAACTACACCTGCCGATGTTTCGTCGGGCGGTCGCCCTTACAGGCGTAGTCGTCATCAGCCACTCTAGCTGTGGTGGCTGGCGGATGCGTAGCCGCCGGGGACGGGCGCAGTCGTATTTCACGGGCATACTGGTTGTGTGACGACAAACCGCCCAGCGATTTGTCGATCACCCCGTGTGACGCAGAATATGGCGGATCGCGGAGCCAACAGCTTGAAGCGCAGGCCCAAAGGGTGTTGGCTGGTAGTAATGGAAATCACTAGCGCTATTGAAATCATCAAGCATAGGAGCAACACGTGAGCGAGGCCGACGCCGCCACTTCGGTAAATGTGGCGGAGAAAATGGGTTTCAAAGACGGGGACCTGATTCAGGAATTCGGTTATGACGACGACGTCGACTTCGACTTGCGTGACGATATCGAGGACCTCACGGGTTCGGAACTCTTCGATGAGGAGGACCACGAAGTCGTAGACGCCGCCATTCTCTGGTGGCGCGCCGGCGACGGGGATCTGGTCGACGCCCTCGTGGATTCGCTCGTCTCGCTTACGGAAGGCGGCGTGGTCTGGATCCTGACCCCGAAGTCCGGCCGGACCGGCTACGTCTCGCCGTCCGATATCCAGGATGCGGCGCCCACCGCCGGACTGCACGTCACGACGTCGGCCGGGGTTTCCACGGACTGGAGCGCCACCAGGCTGGTCACCCGGAAGAACAAATGACCACAGCGCTCGAACAGGCCGGCCTCCGGCCTGACGTCAGCGGCGCAGTTCCGGCCGTTGGTGAATCCGCGCCCGATTTCGAACTGGTCAACCAGTTCGGGGAACCTGTGAGGCTCTCGGATTTCCGCGGCCGCAACGTCGTCATCGTGTTCTACCCGTTCGCTTTCTCCGGGATCTGCACCGGAGAGCTGTGCGAAATCCGGGACAACCTCGCCCTCTTCGAGGACGCCGATGCCGCGGTGCTGGCCGTCTCGGTCGACAGCAAGTTCGCGCAGCGGGCCTACGCGCAGCAAGAAGGCTACGGTTTCGATCTGCTGGCCGATTTCTGGCCGCACGGTGCCGTCGCCAGCGCATACGGAGTCTTTGACGCCGAAAGCGGCATGGCCAAACGCGGCACGTTTATCCTCGATACCGCAGGAATCGTGCGCTACGTCGTCGTGAATCCCCGCGGAGAGGCACGGGATCTCAAGGAATACCGGGCCGCGCTGGCGGCCCTCGGCGGAAGCTGAAACCATGCGCCAGCGGCAGCCGGGGATCGGGATGACTGGCTTCGCCAGCCTGCCCCCGGTTGCGGCCGCCGCGCCGGCGCACCATGAACTTGACGTGCTCCGGAACATCCACGGACTACTCGCCGGTGTCCGGTTTGCGCTGCTCACCGGGGCCGGCCTCAGCACCGATTCCGGAATCCCGGACTACCGGGGACCCGGGTCCGTCCCGCGGTCGCCGATGACGTATCAGGAATTCATCCGCGCGCCGGAAAACCGGCAACGCTATTGGGCCCGGAACCACCTCGGCTGGTCCCACCTGCGCCGGGCGGATCCGAATGACGGCCATGCTGCTGCGGCCCGGTTGGAGAACCGCGGGCTTTTGACCGGGCTGATCACCCAAAACGTGGATCGGCTGCACGAAGATGCCGGCAGCCTGAACGTCGTGGACCTTCATGGCCGGTTCGATCAAGTGGTCTGCCTGGACTGCCACCGCCGCTACAGCCGCAGGATGCTCGCCGGCGTACTGGAGGAACTCAACCCCGGATTCCTCGAGCGGGCAGCCGCCGCCGGAATCATCGAGATGGCACCCGACGCCGATGCCACGGTTGAAGACACAGAGCTGATCGAGAGCTTCGTGGTGGCGCGCTGTCCGGCCTGCGCCGGAACGCTGAAGCCGGACTTTGTATACTTCGGCGAAAACGTTCCCAAAGACCGGGTGGAGCGCTCGTATGCCATGGTCGACGAGGCCGGTGCGCTGCTCGTGGCCGGCTCGTCCCTCACCGTCATGAGCGGCCTGCGGTTCGCCCGCCATGCGGCGAAGCACGGGAAACCCGTGGTCATCATCAACAGGGGACAGACCCGCGGCGACGACCTGGCCACCGTCAAACTCGACGCGGGGGTCAGTGAGGCTCTGACGTGGCTCGCACAGGAACTGCCCCCGCTGTGAGCCCCGGTGCGCTGTTCCGGCGCGTTTGGCCCGGCGGTCCGGTGGCCGGCGGCCTGCCGATTGGCGTTCCGCGCAGTGCATCCGGTACAGTAACTGTTCGTTGGTTGAAGCGCTGATGCGTTGATATCACCCATTGGGTCTTTAGCTCAGCTGGTAGAGCGCCACGTTTACACCGTGGATGTCATCGGTTCGATCCCGGTAGGACCCACAGAAAGAAACCCCGTCGCAGCAGGCTTAGTCCGGCAGCGGCGGGGTTTTTCTGTTCGGGAAAAAGTTTGATTCGACTCTTGGGGGGTCACCGTGTTTTACGGCGTCACGCGTTACAGCCTTTTTTCGCCAGGGTCGTCTTCCTGGAAAACATCACGCAGCGGGGTATTCAAGACTCGCGAAGAATACAGAAAATACCTCTTCTCGGAGAAGCGGCTCCGGCTGCGGGCCGAGCTGTTCCTTACACGCTCCGTCCCGGCGCTTGCCGCGATGGCGAAAAACCACTACTACAAGCACTTCGTCCTGTACTCGAAACTGCTTCCTGCGGAGCATCAGGAACTCCTCTTCGCAGCGGCTGCACAGCACCCCTTCCTCATTCCGGTGGAGTGGAATGACACCGTCCGCGGAGCGGGGATCGAGGAAGTATGCCCGCTGATTGAGCAGGATCTCGCCACCAGAATCGACCCGGGCGCCGGCATGCAGCCGGTCGTGTGGTTCCGCCTCGACGACGACGACATCCTGTCGGCTGACTACCTCACCAACCTCGAAAGCTACCGGACCCTGAACCACGTCGGTATGGCTATTTCCTTCGGTCTGGGCCTTACGGCGTACAAGGCCCGCGGGGAGTTGGTCTCCCTCCGTGAGTTCTACCACCCGAAATCGGCGCAAGGCATGGCCTTTGTCTCCGCATTCGATCCCGGCCAAGGAAGCTTTTCGATCGCTACGCCGGGCCCACACCACGGCGTCGACCAAGTGATGCCGACGATTCTGGATTCACGGGAGCATATGTTCTTCCAGATACGCCACGGTGACCAGGACTCAACATTGAATGCCAGCCCGTACCAACGGATCGCCGAATCACTGGCCCGGCTGGAAAAGCTGCCGGCACTCCGGACCGCAGACGTCACGGCTTCCAAATGGCCCAGCCTGATGGACGACCTGACGCGCGGCGAAGCAGTATTCCATCAGCTCACGCACCCCGACGCGGAGCCGCTGCAGCTCACCGACGAGACGGTCCTGACGTTTCCGCTGGACGCGCAGATCATGGCGGGCTATGTGGAGTTCGAGTTTGAATACAAATCTGCCAAGGATTTGGCCGGTGGTTTCGCCACGATCTCGTTTGAGCTCGAGGGCGCGACACCGGAGGATCTGGAGACCCTAGGCTTGATGAATGGCCGATACGGGCCCGGCCGGCAAGCCTGGTCCCGCAAGTCGCGGGGCGTTGTGAAGCACTCCATGCTTCTGCCCGAAGGGGTCGGTATCTCTGGAATTACGCTGCGGGGTAAGAACAAGCAGCCTGCCGACGTGTTCATTCGGCCGCCGGCGCCGCGCGTTGTCAAAATGGACGCCATGAACTAGACCCCACCGGCCTGTTCCCGGAACGGGCTCCGCTGTCGGAGCCCGGCGCTACTGTCGCGGGCATGGAACATGTGATGGTGAAGACGTGCCCCGCGGGGCGGCCGCAGTCGGTCGTCCGCGGCGGCAGGGAATGGATGGTGGGGGCCGAACCGGTCCGCTGGTTCGAGCGCGTGAGCTGGTGGGAAGCGGAGCGCCGGATGCCGAAGGGTCTGAGCCGCATGGATGTGGAGGTTTGGCAGATCCAGGCCAGGCTCGGGCAGAACGGAGGATCGTCGCTGATCACCATGGAACTCATCCGAGACGGGCTGGGAGGCGGGTGGCGACTTCGCGGGGCGGTCGCTGACGCGGCGTAGCAGTTCGCTCGTACGGCATGTCCGGATCCGAAGCGCCGGGCCGCTGAGGCAATGGATAAGCCTTCCACCGCGACTATTGGGGGATGCCGCGGTGGAAGGCTTGTATCGAATATACCGTGATTTTTTGGAAATGTGAAATAGGAACCGGCGTTTCCACTAGGGCCGAATTGCCCAGTCGATGGGCAAAAAACCCCCGGAAATACGCCAATTGATGGCGTAACCCGAGGGTGTGGCGGCCGGCTGATGCGGACGGCCGCCGGCCCTCTCGGCGGGTGTGGACTGCAAGGACGTGGCCGGCGACGCGAGCCGGCAGCAGCCGGCGTCGGGAACGCTTCAGCGAAGCGGACTCCGGCGTCAGACATATGATGGTTACCGTCCAGCTCAATGGACGGAACTTGCATAGCGCCGGCGACGTACGCGCATATCTGAAGGGCCGGACCGCATTAGTTACCGGCTCCAGCCTGGGGATCGGCAACGCACTGGCGCGGGCTCTCGTTGATGCCGGCGCCACGGTGGTGCTCAACGGCATCAATCCCGAACGCTTGAAGTTCGCCGAAGCGGCACTGGCCGCCGAAAGCCTGCCGGGGCGGATTCACAGTTGCGCTTTCGATGTCACCAGCGACGCCGAGGCCATCGCAGCCGTGGAAGCTGATGTTGTGATCGAGTCATCCGGCAGTCATCACGGACTGGCTTCGGCCATCAAGGGCGCCGTGCGCGGGGGCAAAGTGGTGATGGTGGGGCTTTTGCCCTCCGGTCCGCAGCCGGTCCTGATCTCGCTCGCAATTACCCGTGAGCTGGAACTGCTGGGCTCATTCCGCTTCAACGACGAAATAGCTGACGTCATCAGTGCGCTCGCGGACGGATCGCTCGTTGTGGACCCGGTGGTCACCCACACTTTCGCGCTGGAAAACGGGCTCGAGGCTTTCGAGGTTGCCAAAAACTCGGCACTGGCGGGAAAGGTGCTCCTGGATTTCAGGCAGTCCCCGGCCTAGCCAGGCAGGCCGCGGCGCCGGCGCGCCGGGGGATTGCCCCCGGTGTTCCGGTCCCGGGCTCAGCGGGACTGCAGCGGCACGAACACCCGGGGCTGGTCCTTCCAGGTCGGCTCCATCTCGGCGATGGTGTGCCGCATGATCCGGTCCGAGGCTTCCCGCGCCGACCGGGCGTCGCCGGCGGCAATGGCTTCGGCGACGTCAAGGTGCCACTGGAGAGCCGCGTCGCCCGGGCGGTCCGGCATGAGGCCGTGGACGGTGCGGCCGGTCAGCGTCTCGGCCACCTGGCCGACCATATTCGCGAACATTTCATTGCCGGAACCGGTCAGCAGCAGGGAATGGAAGTGGATGTCCAGCTCCAGGAAGCGGGGGACATCGCCGGCCTGTCCGGCGTCGCGCATGGCGTGCGAGGTTTCCGTCAGTTCACGGCGCAGTTCGGCCGGGGCGTTGACGGCGGCGAGTTCGGCGGCCACCGGTTCAACCGCGGCGCGCAGCTCGGCCAGCGATCGCAGTTGCGCCCCGCGGCCTTCACCGGCAAGACGCCAACGGATCACGAGGGGATCGAAGGGGTTCCAGCGGCTGGCCGGCAGGACTCTGATGCCCACGCGCTTGATCGTCTCCACCAGCCCGAGGGACTGCAGGACCCGGACGGCTTCCCGGACCACGGAACGGGAGACCCGGAGTTCTTCTTCGAGGTGCTCGCCGAGCATGACGTGCCCGGCCGGCAGCTGACCTGCGACGATTCGGGCTCCCAGATGCTCAATGGCACGGTGGTGGAGGCTGGTGGACATAGTCGTAAGCATAGTGCGGGGGACCGCTCCGCAGCCCGTGCCGGGCACGCCGGGGTAGGAAACATAGACTTTATGTGAAGTGCTGTGTGACGTACAGCATCCCATCCCGTGGTCACGGCTTTCCTGCCGGCCGCAAAGATACATATGATTTATTGACAGTCACTGATCCGAAAAACCGAGTTCCGCACTGGTGCGGGACGCATGGCACGCGTTGCCCAGATATGAATTGGAGTTTTTGATGTCAGCACACATCGGTGTCACCGGCCTTGCGGTGATGGGGGCAAACCTCGCCCGCAACTTGGCCCGCAACGGCTTCACCGTCGCCCTGCACAACCGGTCCGTCGAGAAGACCGATGCCCTGCTGGAAAAGCACGGCGGCGACGGCGACTTCGTCCGGACCGAGACCTTGCAGGAACTCGTGGACTCGCTGGAGAAGCCGCGCCGTGTCCTGATCATGGTCAAGGCCGGCAAGCCGGTGGACTCGGTCATCGAACAGCTCGAACCGCTCCTGGAACCGGGCGACATCATCATCGATGCCGGAAACTCCCACTACGAGGACACCCGCCGTCGGGAGGCCGCCCTTGCCAAGAAGGACCTGCACTTTGTCGGTATCGGTGTCTCCGGCGGCGAAGAGGGTGCCCTGAACGGCCCCTCGATCATGCCCGGCGGCTCCAAGGAGTCCTACGATGCCCTCGGCCCGCTGCTGGAAAAGATCTCCGCCCACGTCGACGGCCAGCCTTGCTGCGCCTGGATCGGCACCGACGGCGCCGGCCACTTCGTCAAGATGGTCCACAACGGCATCGAATACGCCGACATGCAGGTCATCGGTGAGGCCTTCGACCTGCTGCGTTCGGGCGCGGGCATCGAACCGGCTGAGCAGGCGGAAATCTTCGCGGAGTGGAACAAGGGAGATCTCGCCTCGTTCCTGATCGAAATCTCCGCCGAGGTCCTTGGCCACGTCGACGCGAAGACCGGCAAGCCGTTCGTTGACGTCGTAGTCGACGCCGCCGGGCAGAAGGGCACCGGCCGCTGGACGGTCATCTCCGCGCTGGAACTGGGCTCCCCGACGTCGGGCATCGCCGAATCAGTCTTCGCCCGGGCGCTGTCCTCGCAGACCGAGCAGCGCCAGATCGCCCAGGAACTCCTGGCCGGCGGCGAAGCCGCCGTGGAGGTCCCGGAGAGCTTTGTTGAGGATGTCCGGCAGGCGCTGTACGCGTCCAAGCTCGTCTCCTACGCCCAGGGACTGGACATGCTCACCTCCGCCGCGAAGGAATACGGCTGGGACCTGAAGCTGGACGAGATCGCCTCGCTGTGGCGCGGCGGCTGCATCATCCGCGCCGAGCTGCTGAAGGAGATCACCAACGCCTACGCCGCCGAGGAAAAGCCCGCGAACCTGCTGTTCGCCCCGGCGTTCACCAAGGCGATCGCCGAGGTCCTCCCGGCCTGGCGCCGCGTGGTGTCCACGGCGGTCCAGCTCGGCATCCCCGTGCCGGTGTTCTCGTCCTCGCTGGCCTACTACGACGGCCTGCGCCGCAAGCGCCTCCCGGCCGCCGTGATCCAGGGCCAGCGCGACCTGTTCGGCGCCCACACCTACGGCCGTGTCGACGCCGAGGGCACTTTCCACACCCTGTGGGGCGAAGACAAGTCCGAGATCGAAGCAGTGGACACCCACTAGGCTTCCGGACAGCGGAAAGCCCCGGCCGTTCAACGGCCGGGGCTTTCGTTTGCTTGCGGGTACCCGCTGCTAGATGCGGTACTCGATGTAGTATTCTGCCGGATCCACGGCGGGCTGGGTTTCGCGCCCGGCATCGCGGTGCCGCCAGACCGCGGGGACCCCGGTGAGGATCGATTCCGGCGGGGCGTCCTTGACGACGACGGCGTTGGCCCCGACCGCGCTGTCCCGGCCGATGGTGATCGGTCCGAGGACCTTCGCGCCGGCGCCGATCACCACCCGGTCCTCGATCGTCGGGTGCCGCTTGATCTTGGCGAGCGACCGTCCGCCCAGGGTCACCCCGTGGTAGATCATCACGTCTTCTCCGATTTCCGCGGTCTCCCCGATGACCACGCCCATGCCATGGTCGATGAAGAAACGCCGGCCGATGGTGGCGCCGGGGTGGATCTCAATCCCGGTCAGGAACCGCGCCAGCTGCGAAATCAGGCGTGCCGGAAAGCGGAGCGAGGGATTCTGCCACAGCCGATGCGTGACGCGGTGCGCCCAGATCGCATGCAGGCCGGAGTAGGCGAAGAAGTTCTCGAAAGAACCCCGGGCCGCCGGGTCGTGGGACCGGGCGGCGTCGAGGTCTTCCTTAAGTCTTGCGAAGAAGCTCACAAAGACCTTTCTGGGGAATGGTCGG